>CAZSBA010000040.1:0-20655 GCA_964605035.1 uncultured Proteiniphilum sp.
AATTTACTATCTTTGAAAAACAAATAAGTAATTTATAATATTAAATCATATAACTATGTCAACAACCAACATACGCACAGGCGTAATAGGCTACGGATTATCAGGAAGAGTTTTTCATGCACCTTTTATTGATGTGGTGGAAGGCTATGAACTATCAAAAATAAGTACATCAAATAGCGAGAGAAAGGCGCTTGCTGAAAAACGATATCCATTGACGGAGGTAGTGCCCGATGCCCAAAATATAATTAACGACCCAAATATAGATCTTGTTTTGGTTACCTCACCAAACACCGATCATTATAGATGGGCTAAGGAGGCTCTGCTAGCGGGCAAGCATGCTGTGGTTGAAAAACCTTTTACTATAAATGTTGCCGAGGCAGATGAGCTGATTGAACTGGCTAAGAAACAGAATAAGATACTATCGGTGTATCATAACAGACGTTTCACAAGTGATACTAAGACAGTAAAAAAACTGTTAGACAGTGGATTGTTGGGTGAGATAGTTGAGTATGAGACTCATTTTGATAGGTACAGAACAGACCCCAGACCTAATGATGCGTGGCGTGAGCAGGCGCTTCCGGGGTCGGGGATATTTTACGATCTTGGTTCGCATTTAATTGATCAGGCATTATGGTTTTTTGGTATGCCCAATGCGGTAACCGCTGAGATTAACAAACAGCGCTCGTGGGCTAATGTTGACGATCATTTTGATGTTAGGCTACATTACCCAAGTTTTACGGCAACTCTTAAATCGGGTATGATTTGTCGCATACCTGGTGCAACATATATGCTTCACGGCACTAATGGTTCTTTTGTTAAATATGGGCTGGATGTGCAGGAGGCCACTCTTGATGGTGGGGCAAAACCTGTTGGCAAGGAGTGGGGAAAAGAGCCTGAAGATATTTGGGGTACTATAAAAGCAGAATATAAAGGGGTTAAAATATCGGGCAAACTAGAGAGCGAGCTTGGCGATTATAAAGACTACTTTATTAATCTGCGTGATGCTATAAATGGTAAGGCAGAGTTGGCTGTTAAAGCCGAAGAGGCACGTGAGGTTATGAGAATAATTGAACTGGCTTTCCAAAGTAATGAAGAGAAGAGAACAATAGTTGTTGAGTAACAACTACAAGAAGAATATAGTAGCTCCTATTATACTAATCACTGCTCCGGTAACCTGACGGGCAGTGATTTTTTCTTTAAACATAATTGCTGAAGGAACAATAATGAATATTGGGGTTAATGCCATGAGGGCAGATGCAATGCCTGTTTCGGTATGCTGAACGGCGTATAGTGAAAGGGATACTCCAATAAAAGGGCCGAAGATAGCTCCAATGGTTGTTGCTTTCATACTAGCTTTATCGGTTGTAGTGACTAACACCCTTCGCCATCTTTTCATAACTGTAACTAAGATAGCAAAAGCTGCAAAGCCAACTATTGCCCTTATTTGTGTGGCTGCTATGGCATCGTAGTTGCCCATCCCTTTTTTACTCAGTATGAGTCCAACGGCCTGACCCATTGCCCCTCCTAATGCATAGAGAAACCCGCGTATTGGTACGTTTAGCTTTAACTTTTTGCCTGCAACTGCTATCATAATTCCTGCTACGCTTACTATAATTCCGAGGATGCTTTTAATTGATAATATCTCGTGCAGGAAAAACCATCCAATTATTGCAGTAATCATGGGGGCAAGGCTCATAACCAATTGCGAGGTTCTGGAACCTATAATGGTATATGATTTAAAAAGAAACAGGTCTCCCAAAAAGAAACCAACTATACCCGAGAGACCTAGCCAAAACCAGTTATATGCGGTGGCATCTGTAGGAAAAAACATTCCTCTTGTAAAATAGGTTGCCATTCCCAAAAATATAACTCCCAGGAAAATACGGATTATATTTACCGATAACGACCCTATCCTTCTTCCTGCCTTCTCGAAATAGATGGCACTGAATGTCCAGCAAAGTGCTGTAAAGAGTGAGACAATTTCTCCGATGTGCGACTGAAAGAGCATTTATAATGTTGTTGAAGATTAGAGTACAAAAGAACTGCAAATGTACTCTATTTTTTCAAAACATGGTGCTAACTAATTGCCTCGATCAACTTTTCTGCGGCTGCTTTAATTGTGGGTTGGCTGTTTAAAAGAGTTATAAACTTGCTGCCAATTATTGCTCCCGATGATTCTCGGCATGCCGCTTGGAATGTCTCTTTATTAGATATGCCAAAGCCAATTAAGCGGGGGTTCTGCAAATTCATATTGTTTACTCGCCTGAAGTAGTTTATATTTGTTTGGCTAAACGAATTTCTTGCTCCTGTTACAGATGCTGTTGAAACCATATATATAAATCCTGAAGTGTTTTCGTCAATCATTCTTATTCTCTCGTCTGATGTTTCGGGAGTAATAAGCATTATCATATGCAACCCATGCTCTTGTGCAATTGATTTATATGATTTGATATATTCTGAAAATGGCAAGTCGGGGATAATTAATCCATCAATGCCACATTCTGCTGCGCTTTTGCAATAGTTTTTGAATCCATATTGCTCTATTGGATTAAGATATCCCATTAATACTAATGGTATTGAAGCTTGCGACCGAACGTCTTTTAGTTGAGAAAAAAGTTTTTTTAGGCTCATGCCGTTGCGTAGTGCTTCATTTCCGGATGATTGTATTACCGGACCGTCGGCCATTGGATCGCTAAAGGGCACTCCAATCTCAAGAAGATCAACTCCGTTCTTCTCGAGTGTTTTTATCACTTCTATGGTATCATCGGGTTTTGGATATCCTGCTGTAAAATAGACTGATAATATATTCTCTTTTTTTTCTTGAAATAGCTTATCTATTCTGTTCATAATTGTTATTTACACTTTATCTTAGTTGCTGTATAAATGATTTAATCATTTCTATATTCTTGATTGCTGGTTTGAGCTCGAAACGACTGTTAATATCGATACCGGCAAATTTTGGATGCTTAATTTTTAAAATCTCCCCGGCATCTTCAGAAGAAATGCCTCCGCTTAATATAAAGGGAGTGTCTCCATCATAATTGGCAAGCTTTTCCCAATTAAATCGTTTGCCCGAGCCGCCATGTTGTTCTGTTTTTGTATCGAAAAGGAAGTAGTTGCACTTGCCCTCATATGCATTTAATTGTGCATTTGGAACAAATCCGTTGGAGTCTATTCCAAACGATTTTATTACCTTGTAACCCTCTTCTTGTAAGTTAATACAGTACCAAGGCGGCTCACTTCCGTGTAGCTGTATGGCGTCCAAATGGTTGTCTTTAGCGCATTCGCGAATTATTTGAGGATTCTGATCAACAAAAACGCCTATCTTTTTTGCTCTCTTTGGGAGATAGCTCACTTTTGGTCCTACATATCGTGGTGAACCTGAAAAGAATATAAATCCCATCCAATCTATATCGAGCAGCTCGAGCTGTCTGATATTATCCTCATCGCGCATACCGCAAACTTTTATAATCATGATCTAAATGTTTAATATGTTCTTGCAAGTAAAACATCAGTCACCGGCAATCTGTTGAATAAAATCTGAAAGACTTTTTTGAGGGTTGCCCGACTTCATAAAATATTCTCCAATTAAAAAACCCTTATATCCGGCTTCTCTGAGCTCTTTTACAACATTTGCATCTGAAATACCACTTTCTGAAACCCACAATGAGTCTTTAGGCAACAAACTGGCCATTCTAAAGGACTTTTGCAAATCTGTAACAAAACTACCCAGGTTGCGGTTGTTAACGCCAACCAGGTTGTTTAAAGGGGTTATATGATCGATCTCGCTCTCGTCGTGCAGCTCCAAGAGTACATCTAGCTGCAACTCACTAGCAAGTTTAGTAAATCGATTTGTTTCTTCTTTTGTAATTGCTGCAGCAATAAGCAATATTGCGCTTGCACCTAAAAGCTTTGCCTGGTAGATTTGATACTCGTCTACAATAAACTCTTTTCTCATAACAGGGATATGTGCATTTTTTACTGCACTGTTTAGATCTGCAAGTGTACCTCCAAAATAGTTTTCGTCTGTAAGCACAGACAGTGCAGAGGCTCCTGCATTTTCATATGCTTTGGTAACTGAATTTACATCTGCATTCTGATGCAACCATCCTTTACTTGGTGAACGACGCTTAAATTCGGCAATAATTCCGGATTTAGAACTTAATAAAGCTGTATTTAATGATAGGAATTTTATTTTATCTTTTTTTTGAAGTAGTTGTTTTTCTATCTCAGATATTGATAGTTGCTCTTTTTGCCTGGCTACTTCAACTTTTTTATTTAAAATTATCTCACTTAAAATATCTTTCATAACTCTCAACTATTAATTTCGACAAATGTGTTTAATACTTTTAATGCTTTTTTACTGTATAGAGCATCACGTGCTATATCAATACATTCTTCAATAGATTTATGCTGATCGATAGTATGAATGCCGAGTGCTGCATTTATTATTACCACATTCATCTGTGATTCGGTGGCAGTAGCATTTAACACATTACGGAATATTGAGGCAGCCTCTTCTTGAGTGTCTCCGCCATATAATTCATCTTGTTTTATTGTTTTAAATCCCAGATCTTCGGGCATAAAAAGGTATTCGCCATTATTTGATGTAACTTTAAACTGACTTGTGAGCGAAACCTCATCATATCCGTCCATACTATGAACAATAGAGAATTTCTTATTCTCTTCTTGATAGATATAGCTATATAACCTAAGCATGGCTAAATTGTATACACCCAGCATCTGATATTCGGGCTGCACTGGATTTACAAGTGGTCCTAGTACATTAAAGAAGGTGCGTACTCCCAAGCTTTTACGAACTGGTGCTACTGCTTTAAGAGCTGGGCTAAATAGGGGTGCGTGTAGATATGCTATATTGCATTTATCGAGACTTTTTCTGAAACGATCGTTATCGGTACTGAACTTGACTCCTTGCTTTTCTATTACATTGCTTGCTCCGCTTATTGATGTTGCTCCATAATTACCATGTTTTACTACATTATAACCGGCTCCGGCAACTACAAAGCATGAGGTTGTAGATATATTAAATGTGTTTTTACCATCTCCTCCTGTTCCTACTATGTCTAATGGAGAGTAGTCTGACAGATCGACTTTTACACGCATCTCTAAAAGGGCATCTCTAAAACCAAGTATTTCATCTACTGAGATGCTTCTCATCAAGAATGAGGTTATTAAAGAGGATATCTGCGTTTCGGGCACATCGCCTTTGACTATTTCAAAAAGTACCTGTTTTGCCTCATCGCGAGTTAGATATTGATAATCGAAAAGTTTATAAAGTATATCCTTCATCTTATTGCTCTTTTGATTCTAAGAAATTTTGAATAATATGTACTCCCTCGGGAGTGAGGATTGATTCGGGGTGGAACTGAACACCATGTAAATCTAGTTTCTTATGCTTCAACGCCATAATATCACCCTGCTCATCGGTGGCTGTAATCTGGAGATCTGCCGGGAAATTGATTTTAGAAACTATCCAAGAGTGATATCGTCCTGCAAGTATCTCTTTTGGTAATCCAGCAAAAAGATAATCATTGCCCACGATATTAATAGGTGTTTGAACTCCATGAAAGACGGTTGGTATATTCTCGAGCTTCGCCCCAAAGGCTTCTGCAATAGCTTGGTGCCCCAGACAAACACCCATTATACTTTTCTCTTCACCATACATCTCTAATAACTGCATCATTAAACCTGCTTCGGAAGGTATGCCGGGTCCGGGAGAGAGTATTATTTTATCATATTTACTAATTTGAGATAATTCAATTTTATCGTTACGATAAACATCCACATCTTTGTAACCAAGCGACTTTATTGCATGAACAAGATTATATGTGAATGAATCGTAGTTATCGAACAGAAGTATTTTTATAGATTTCATTTTTTCTAGTATTAAGAATTATAGAGTTCCTTTGCTTTTTTGATTGCCATATGCAATGCACCTAGTTTGCTATTAACCTCGTTTAGCTCGTAGGTATCGACACTTTGAGATACAACACCAGCACCTGCCTGATACCACAATTCGTTATTACGGCTAACAAAAGTTCGTATAGTTATGGCTTGATTGATATCACCATTAAGTCCGATAAAACCAATGCAACCTCCATACGCTCCGCGGTTGTGAGCTTCTATATCAGAAATAAGTTGCATGGCTCTCACTTTTGGAGCTCCCGACAATGTTCCGGCAGGGAAGGTATCGAAGAATGCTTTAATGGGATTGGCTTTCATATTTAAAGTACCACTAACACGAGACACTAAATGAATAACGTGTGAATAGAATTGCGGTTCCTTGAAAAACTCAACCTCCACATCGTGTGCATTTCGGCTAAGGTCGTTTCGCGCCAAATCTACCAACATAACATGCTCTGCATTCTCTTTTGGATCGTTAAGTAGAAACTCAACACCCTCCATATCTTGCTGATAATTACCGGTACGTTTTGTGGTTCCTGCAATAGGATCGATACTTATTTTGTTGCCTTCAACCTTACAATGTGTTTCGGGAGAAGAGCCAAAAATACGATAACCTCCAAAGTCGAAATAAAAAAGATAAGGTGATGGGTTAATTGAACGCAATGCTCTGTATACCTTAAAGTCGTCGCCCGAAAAAGGCTGCACGAATCTTCGTGACAAAACAATTTGAAATATATCGCCTCTCATGCAGTGCTCAACGCCTGTTCTTACATACTGCTTATACTCTTCATCGGATATAGTGCTGTGTTCTTCACCTTCGGTAAAGAAGTTGTAGTTTGCAAAATTGCGTTGATTAATTAGTGACTCAACTTTATTCAAATTGCTCAGCTCATCTTCTTCTTGCAGTTCTATTAGGGTTATATCATCAGTGAAATGATTAAATACTAATATATACTTATATAAAATATAGAGCATATCGGGTGCATCGTTGCGATTATCTTTACTCTCTTTTATTTTTATATTTTCGGTGTATTTCACACAATTGAAAGTTGTATAGCCAAACATTCCGATGTTTCTGTTTGCACTATCATCAACCTCAAACCTATCAATAAAATTGTTTAATACGTCTGAGATTGAGAAATCTTCGGAAAGCTCTCTACTCTCCTCTTTTTCATCGGGAAAGACCATTTTGCTTACACCTCTGTTTACTTCAACTCTAGCTATTGGCTTGAGAGCAAGGTAAGAGATGCTATTCTCTTTTGCATGAAAATCGGAACTCTCGAGTAAAGCCGATTGGGGGAAGGTATCTCTTACTTTTAGGTATATACTAACCGGAGTATGGAGATCGCCCAATATTTTTCTGCTGTTTGTTTGAAATTTATACTTCATACTATATTTTTTTTTGCTATGATTACTAGATATTTTAAATTGATACAACTCTATCTCAAGCAGTTACTTTGAAAATTGATTTTCGTGTTTGAAGTAGGTCTCTAAATCCTTGTCGCCCCTTCCGGATAGAGTAAGTACTACAACATCATTAATGTCGAAAGTCACTTTTTCTAATACCGCTAAGGCATGTGCCGATTCTAGAGCAGGTATTATTCCTTCGTTACGTGTTAGCTCGAATGCAGCTCGTAATGCTTCATCATCATTTATAGCAAAAACAGTTGCACGTTCTTTTGCTGCAAGATTGGCGTGAATGGGACCAATGCCGGGATAGTCTAATCCTGCAGATATTGAGTAGGGTTCTGTTATCTGTCCATCCTCTGTTTGCATTAGTAGTGTTCGGCAACCATGCAGTATTCCAGACCTGCCTAGATGTATTGTAGCAGCAGATTCTCCAGTATTAACACCTTTTCCACCTGCTTCGGCAAGAACTATCTTAACATTATCATTATTCAAATATTCATATATTGTACCTGCTGCATTACTGCCTCCACCTACACATGCAATCAGATAGTCGGGATAATCTCTCCCCTCTTTCTCTTTCAATTGCACTTTTATCTCCTTACTGATAACCGATTGTAAACGAGCTACCATATCGGGATAGGGGTGCGGACCAATTGTTGAACCTATGATATAATGAGTGTCGGACGGATGACTGCACCAGTCGCGTATTGCATCATTAGTAGCATCCTTAAGAGTCATATTTCCAGAGGTTACTGGTACAACCGTTGCCCCCAACATCTCCATCTTCTTAACATTGACCTGCTGACGTTCTACATCAGTTTTTCCCATATATACAGTACAAGGCATTTGCATAAGCGCACAAACAGTTGCAGTTGCCACACCATGCTGACCTGCACCGGTTTCGGCAATAATACGCGTTTTGCCCATTTCTCTTGCAATCAATATCTGACCTATAGTGTTATTGATTTTATGAGCACCTGTATGATTAAGATCTTCACGCTTCAAGTAAATTTTTGCTCCATATCTTTCGGATAGCTGCTTTGAATGGTAAAGTGGTGATGGTCTGCCCACATAATCGTTTAGCAATTGCTTAAAATCACTTTGAAACTTTTCGCTTTCTATTATTCCCAGATATGCTTTTTTGAGGTCTGTTACACATTTATGAAGTATTTCAGGAATATAAGCTCCCCCAAACTCACCATAATAGCCTCTTTCGTCTACTTTATATTTTTGCATAGTTATATTGATATTTTTTTATTATTCACATTAAGTTCTCTTGCTCACCATCTGCACTATAAATTGCCATAGTTCTCTTATTTTATTCTTTGAATATTATTTAATTGTGCATTAACATAATTGTAAGCCATTGCTCTCGTTATAAACCACTTTAAACTTAAAAAGCCTGTCGCAGGATTGCGACAGGCTCTTAATTATATTGTTTTATACTTATTTTAAGACACGACTGCTCTTCCTTACGACTTTTTGAGTTGTAAGCAGCGCCACCAATATCCGTTTGTAAGTATATTTATCATTTCATTTTTATTTTGATGCAAATATATGCTATACATTATCAACTTGCAATTGTTTTATTGATTTTAACTAAACTTGAAATCTATTCTTCAACTTCTTCTTGCTTATTTCCATAAATATTCCATACATCAATTGGATAGTCGGATTCTATGATATCTGGCTTATAGACTGAGTTTTCAACCTCTTTAATGTATGCAGCCATTCGCTGTTCTGTTGTACCTAGCCTATCATGTGTAGGTGAATATGAAACCATACATCTAACTCCTTTGGCATGAAGTTTTTCGACAATATGCTTGTTTGAATCATCAATTCTCTGACCAACATATGCTATCATATTATCCCAAGGTACACCCGATATTGCAATATCTTCATACTCTGCATCGTTCCTGGCAAATACCGAAAGCATAACACCCGGCAGCCTGTCGTGATAATATCTTGCTTGTGCACCTGTATGAACAGTTAGCATTACATACTTCTCTATTTTGCTCTTCTTGATTATATCAACAATCATATCAAGAGGTACATCTTTCTTATCGAGATTTATAATAGTCTTATCCTTGGCCCAATCAAACACATCCTCGAGTTTAGGTATCATTGCAGCTGTGATATTGCCCTCATGATCTTTAAGCCTATATGCCTGTAACTCTTCCCATGTAAAATCAGAAAGCCTGCCTGTAGCATTTGTTGTTCTATCGAGTGTTTCATCATGCATTAAAACGATAACACTATCTTTAGTTAGTCTTGGATCAACTTCATAAAATACAGGTATCTGTGTTATTATATGTTGGAATCCTTCGATGCTATTCTCAGGAAATCCTGGTAAACGACCTCCTCTGTGACCACTTATTAATATAGTACTATCAGACTTATACGCGAAGTATTCTTGAGTATCTTTCAGTTTTTTAAATTTCATGAAATTCTCTTCGCCCTCTTTAGGTCCGCAACTAGCAATTAACAATAAGAGTATTGTTATTAAAGGAAGTATTTTATTAGCCATAATTCACTCTTTATTTATTTCAATTCACTTTAAGATATATAAGATATTATAGTACAGAATATAAAATATTTAACTTATTACTTTATCGGGTTAGCCTCGAAACCTGTGCGTTTTATTGTTTTTACAATTTCTTCTGCTGTAAGTTCATTATTATCAACAGTAAGTATCTTATCTTCACTTTCTGTATCTACACTCCATGAATCTTTCCCTACCTTTTTATCAAGAAAAGGTGTTACTTTTGCAACACAGTTTGAGCAGTTTATATTTGTTTTAAATTTCATTGTTTCCATTTTTAAGCATAATTTAAATTATGAATAAATCTAAATCAAAATGTTGATATATTAATAGCAAGCATCTAATAGTGACAAATATAACTATTTTTTTCTTCTACTGGCTTCATATAAGCTATAATAGATAAAGAAATATTTAATAGAACAAATAATTTGAGATACCTGTTAAGTGATAAATGTTTATAACATGAAGCTATCCAAACAAAGATCCCATAAAAGAGTTGATAAGAATAAAAGCCTTTTACATCTTTTTATTTTCTGTGCATTTGTATTTGCATCGGTTATCCTATTTAGCCGAAATGCTGCCCTATCGGAGTGGTACATGATAAGGATATATCCAGCTGTTGCTACTTTGCTATCTGCAATATCTGCACTATTCCCTTTTTCTATATATGACTTCTTCATAGTTATTGCTATTATATACCTATTGAAGCTGATTCTTTTTGTTATATTAAAGAAAACATCATTTAAAAATTTTCTATTCTCTCTCATTCGTTTCGTAACAATACTAGTTGCATGGTTCTATTTTGGTTGGGGAATATCATATTTCAGGAAAGATTATTACAGCCGCAGTAATATTCAAGAGACTTCTTTTAATGTCGAAAACCTTAGAGACTTCGCCACACGTTTCATTAATGACGCTAATAAATCGTACGTTGAATTTGAGGTAATTGAAAAAGAGGAGATAAGAAAAGAGATAGAGAAGACGTATAGCTACATCAATGAGCCTTTAGTAATAAATTACCCAAATGGAAAAAGAAGAGTGAAAAAGATGGTGTTTGAATCTATGTTCACCAAGATGAGTATATCTGGTTATTATGGTCCATTCTTTAATGAGATTCATGTTAACAACTATAGTCTTAACCTCACCTACCCTTTTACTCTTGCACACGAGATGGCGCATCAGTTTGGTGTTGCAAAAGAATCTGAAGCTAACCTATATGCTTTTATTGTTTGCGTTAATAGTAATGATGAAAGAATAAGATATAGTGCATATGCCTCTACAATTGGTTATCTTTTAAATGATGTACGAAGTTTACTTCCCGATGAGTATGAAGAGATATTTTACTCTGTGAAGCCTGAGATAATCAGAGACCTGCAACGCAATAGTGAGCACTGGTTAACGGCAAGAGATGAAACATTATCAGATGCTCAGGACAAAGCATATGATGCTTATCTCAAAAGCAACAGGATTAGTTCGGGAAGAGAAAATTACTCGGAAGTAGTTGGACTGTTAATTTCCAGTTATGATTCTATAATTACTAAAATGTGATTTGATTTGTTATATGTATATATATCAAACACAATAAAGTAAGAAATTATGAAGAATATACCTGCGATATTTGTAGTACTGTTATTATTCTTTAGTTGCTCCGTACCTAAAGGCGTTGTAACGCTTGAGCCGAATAACGGTAATACAGAACAAGAAGACTCTGTTGAATATGAACTAATTGTATTGGATACTGGATTCGAAACCTGGTACTTACTTCATGATTCGCCCGCAAGGTACCGCTCACAGCAATACTACGAGGGATGGAACAGGCAATATGTATTGGCATGGAACGCATATGCAAGTCAGCCAGGCAGAAGATCATTTTTTCAGAGCATAATTGGATATGAGCCTAATGTGGATTATGGGTTTGAATTAAATCATAAACTATTCCATTATTTTCAGTATGTTGAGCAGGTTCTGAAAATACCTATCCTGAATAACAGTCCAACGGGTGTTCTGTTTTAATCATATCTTTTTAGTCTTTAATCTTAAGCTGTTTGTTACAACACTAACAGAACTAAGAGCCATTGCAGCACCAGCTATCATGGGGTTGAGCATAAACCCGGTAAATGGGTATAAGAGTCCTGCTGCAACAGGTATTCCTATAACATTGTATATAAATGCCCAGAAAAGATTCTGACGGATTGTTCTGACAGTTGCCTTAGATAAATGGATTGCCTTTGGAATTTTATTCAGATCGGATGAAATGATTGTCATTTTTGCCACATCCATAGCAATATCACTGCCAGCTCCCATGGCTATACTTACATCAGATTGTGCGAGTGCCCCGCTATCATTAATTCCATCGCCTACCATTGCTACTTTCTTTCCTTGATTTTGAAGCTCTTTTACAAGATTTACCTTCTCTTCGGGAAGAACTCCTCCTCTATAGTTTGTTACACCCACTTCTTTTGCTAACGCAGCAGCAACCTTTTCATTATCACCGGTATATATAGCAACTTCAATTCCCATGCTTTGTAAATTGGATATCGCTTCCTTAGAAGTAGGCTTCATTTTATCTGTAATACCAACAACGCCAAAAGCTTCGTGCCCATCAGCTATAATTGAAATTGTATGTGCAGCTTCGAGTTCTAAATCAATCTGCTTTTGTAATTCGGTGGGAATTGAAATATTCTTTGATACCATATAGCTCTCATTACCTATATAATAGGTGACATTTTCATAAGTCCCTTCAATTCCTTTTCCGCTAACTTGTTCAACCGATATTTCATCTAACAGGGTACTTTCGTCCTTTAGATTTGCTGTGATGGCATCAGCTAAAGGATGTTCTGATCTATGCTCGATGCTATACAGGATATCTTTATGAATAGGAAGGGCTTTTTCAGACCATGTAATATTCGTAACTTGAGGCTTACCTTCTGTTATTGTTCCTGTTTTATCAAGAACTACAACATCAATTTCTTTAGCCATCTCGAGGCTCTCTGCGTCCTTTATAAGAATTCCTTCACCAGCACCCTTACCAATTGCTACCATTATTGCTGTTGGAGTTGCCAGTCCAAGAGCACAAGGACATGCAATTACCAGCACCGTGACCATAGCCATTAGTCCATATACAAAACCTGTGTCACCTCCGAAGATGAGCCAGATAATAAAACTCAACAATGCTAAACCAATAACAACGGGCACAAAAACAGATGCAATCTTATCAACAAGTCCTTGCACAGGCGCTTTACTACCTTGTGCCTCATCAACAGTTTTTATAATCTGAGCAAGTAGGGTATCCTTACCCACTTTTACTGCTTTGAAACTAAAGCTCCCCTTTTGATTAATTGTACCAGCATATACCTTTACACCTTTGTTCTTTTCTACATGTATTGGCTCACCGGAAATCATACTTTCATCTACAAAAGAACTACCTTCTACTACTTCTCCGTCTACAGCAATCTTCTCACCTGGTTTTACTAATACAATATCACCAATAATTACTTCGGATATAGGTATTTCAGTCTGCACACCTTCTCTAAATACTACTACAGATGAAGGTTGCAGACCCATAAGTTTTTTTATTGCATCTGATGTATTACCTGTTGCACGCGCTTCCATTAACTTCCCAAGGAGTATGAAGGCGATAATAACTCCTGCAGCTTCGAAATAGACATGTGCTTCTAAACCTCTGCTTTCCCAGAATTGAGGGTATATCATATTAAATAAACTAAACAGATATGCAATACCAGTACTTAGAGCTACTAATGTATCCATGTTTGCAGACCGATTTTTTGCCTGTTTCCATGCACCCTCAAAAAAACGTCTTCCAAAAATAAACAATATAGGTGTGGACAAAAGCAGCATAGCTTCATCTGCATAAGGTGCATGCATAAATATCATTCCTATGACAACCAAAGGTATTGCTAATATTATAGCCCAAATTGTATGTCGAAGTAGTTTTTTATAAGCCTCCTCTTTAATATGTTCTACGTTCTCAAAAGATGCTTCATCTTCGTCAATTAATAGATCGTAACCTATCTCTTGAAGTGAATTTTTCATTTTTTCAGGAGATACAATGTTGGGGAGATACTCAATTGCTCCTTTACCGTTTCCATAATTCACTGATGCAGAAACAACTCCTGGCACGTATGAAAGAATGTTTTGTGAACTAGAGGCGCATGCAGCACAAGTCATATTGAGTACAGGGCTTACTATATTTTCTGTAAGCACTTTACCTCCCGAATTTCGGATTGAGGCTACAACCTTTTGTATTATTTCAGCAGCATCATCTTCATGTTTATTATCTATGCTTATCGAAATAGTTTTTTCTTTATCGCTATACTCCAACGTGTTAACACCATCAATCTTGTTAACTTCGTCTACTGGAATAATTATATCCTCTACAATATTTATGTTATATATGTTGTTTTGCATAATCAATCTATTGTTGTTATTTAAGTTGAACAATCGACTACATGTCTAAGTTCAAAATAGTCTATTTGTGCTGTTTACATAAAAAAAATTGTATTTTTGTTAATTATTGCACTAATGTGCTATGAGAAGAGAGCTTAGTATTTATAGATACAATTATTAAACCAATTATTTAATTATGCACAAAACAGTATTTCTTTCACTTGCTTTAATCATATCATCAACCCTCTTGTTTTCTCAGAAGAAACCACTCGATCACACTGTTTATGATAGCTGGAAGAGCTTAACTAATACTAATGTGAGTAATAAAGGCAATGTAATTGCAGCACTTATAGCACCTCAGGAGGGTGACACCACTCTTTTTATTCAGAAAACTGATTCAAAAAACTCAAAACCTAGTAGTAGTATAACCTTTGAAAGGATAAACAATTACAGACTTTCAAATGACGGCAGATGGACAGTGGCGATAATTAAAGCTCCGCTTGCTGAACGAAGACAAGCAAGGATTGATAAGAAAAAGAAAGAGGATATGCCTCAGGACTCGCTTCTAATCATTGACAATCAAACTTTTGAGTCTTACAAGATAGCCGGAGTTAAATCGTTTAGAACAGCAAGTGAATTTAACTCATACATTACCTATACCACCGACCTACCTGTTGATAGTGCCAAAAATAGTTCTAAACAGAAAGATATTCTCGTTTTACGTAATCTTCATACTCAGCAGGAAGATAGCTTCAGAAACGCTAAGGAGCATATTTTTAATAAATATGGAAACTCTTTTGCTGTTACAATACAACCCGATAAAAAAGACTCTACCGACATTCCGAGAGTTATTTTTAAGAATCTGGAATTGAATGATTATATAACTATCTCAAACGAACCGATAGAGTACAAATCACTTTCCTTTAATGAATCAGGTAATCAACTTGTATATCTAGCCACCGCAGATACATCTAAAATAATAGAACACAGTTATGACGTAAGATACTATACATCTGGAGCGGACTCGGCTATTGTTATAGCTAATAGTAATACAAAAGGATTACCAAGCAATTGGATTTTTAATGAATATGCATCGCCTTCATTCAGCAAGGATGGTTCACGAATTCTTGTTGGTGCTGCGCCACAAAAAGAGCCTAAAGATACCACTATTGTAGATTTTGAGATGGCTACTCTTGATGTATGGCATTGGCAGGATCCAATAATTCAGCCTCAGCAACTGAAGGAGTTAAGAAGGGAAGAAAGAAGAACATACTTAGGTTTAATATACACTGATAAAAAAAATGAATTCACCCAATTAGCTAACGAAAATATGCCCTACGCTTCGGTTTCCAATGAGGGAGACGGAAGATATGCGCTTTTATGGTCAGACCTTCCATATCTTTTAGAAAGCCAATGGGATCTGTCTTCAAAAACAGATGTTAAGGTTTTGGATTTGGATAATATGCAAGTAATGGAAGTAGGTAATCCTATTAACGGAAGACCTTCTTTATCACCAATGGGCAATTATATCTATTGGTGGGATGATAGTTCTAAACATTGGTTCTCTCACGACAATAGAAGCGGAATAGTAAATAATTTAACGGAAGAGATTAAGGTTAATTTCTGGAATGAAAAAAATGATGTTCCCCGTGCTCCGGGTTCATACGGTATAGCCTCATGGGGTGAGAATGATGAGTTTATATTGATTAATGACATGTTTGATATTTGGAAGATATATCCAAATGGAACAAAAAAGAGTATAAATATCACTCTTGGAAAAGGACGTACCGACTCAATAACATTCAGGTACATAAATACTGATAGAGAAAAGAGATATATCGAGCCGGATGATCAATTACTATTATCTGCTTTCAACAACATCAGTAAAGAGAGGGGATATTATACTCTACGACAATCTGGGCGCAATCCTCTTCAAGAAAGAGTAATGGATAAATTTAATTTTACCGGTTTACTAAAAGCTAAAGAGTCGGATATGATGCTGTTTCAAAAAAGTAATTTCACAACCTCGCCCGATCTTCATATGACATCTAACTATTGGAAATCGTATTCTAAATTAACTGATATCAATCCTCAGATGAACGATTATAATTGGGGTACAGCAGAACTATTTTCTTGGACATCATTTGCCGGTGTACCTCTACAGGGCATAATTTATAAACCGGAGGATTTCGACCCATCAAAGAAATATCCTGTTATGATATATTTTTACGAAAAGCATTCAGATAATTTATATTCTTATCTAACACCTGCACCAAGTCGCTCAACCGTAAACATACCTTTCTTTGTTAGCAGGGGATACATAGTCTTTACTCCAGACATCAATTATACGATTGGACAACCTGGAATGGATGCCTATAACTCTGTTGTATCGGGAGCTGAAGAACTGAGAAAGTTTGATTGGGTGGATGCAGAAAATATGGCAATACAGGGTCAAAGTTGGGGAGGTTATCAAGTAGCATATATTGTAACAAAAACTGATATGTTCAAAGCTGCAGGTTCGGGTGCACCAGTTTCAAATATGACAAGTGCATATGGTGGTATAAGATGGGGAACGGGCCGCAGCAGGCAATATCAATACGAAAAAACTCAGTCCAGACTAGGTGCAACAATGAGTGATTCTTTAGAACTTTATATCAAAAACTCACCAGTTTTCTTTGTGAAAGATATAGAAACACCACTTCTAATTATGCATAACGATGAAGATGGAGCAGTGCCGTGGTATCAAGGCATAGAGATGTTTATGTCGATGCGTCGTTTAGATAAACCCGTATGGATGCTTCAATACAACAAAGAAGACCATAACCTGATTCATCGTCGCAACACTAAAGACCTGGCGATAAGACTTCAGCAATTCTTCGATCATTATTTAAAAGGAGAGCCTGCTCCAGCGTGGATGACACGTGGAATTCCAGCACTTGAGAAAGGTAAAACCTGGGGATACGAAATAGATTAAAATCCTCGTTGCCTCATTGCTTCAAAGGTGATGACGGCTGTAGATACAGAAACATTGAGCGAGTCGATTTTTCCTCTCATAGGAATTTTGATTCGCTCTTTGGCATTATTAATCCAGAAATCGGTTAGCCCATCAGCCTCTGTACCCATTACAATTGAAGAAGGAAGAGTATAATCAATCTTATGATATTGCACAGCCCCATTAAGCTCTGCAGCATAGATGTTGATATTATTAACTTTTAGCCATTCAAGCGCTTCCTCTGAGCTGCAAATAGCTGTCTGAAGGGTAAACAACCCTCCCACACCCGAGCGTATTATATTAGGATTGTAAAGGTCGGTTTGATTATCACAAATGATAACAGCATCAACAGCTGCCGCATCTGCTGTTCGCAAAACTGCTCCTAGATTTCCAGGTTTCTCTACCGACTCAAGAATTATAATAAATGGCTGTTCCGAAAGTTTGATATTACCCAAGCCGTGCTGTTTGGGCTCAGCTAAAGCTACAATACCATCAGTATTCTCTCTGTAAGCAATCTTTTCAAAAACGGCAGATGATATGTCAAAAATGATGTTTTCGGGAAGTGAAGTAAGCACATCGGGATATTTTGTTTTGCTAAACATATCCCTGCAAATATAGACCGATTTAATATTATAGTTGCTTTGCAGTGCCAATGAGAGTTCGCGAGCACCTTCTATTACAAATAGTTGCTGATCTCGTCTCTCTCTGCTGTTCTTATAAAGCTTTACAACATTCTTTATTGCTGTGTTCTGAAGACTTGTGATCATTTACTTGCCTGATCTTGTTTCAATAAAAAAGTATCAATAACCTCACGAAACGACTTCTTGGGCAAAGCACCTACTCCCATTTGAGGAACTTCGTCCATTGGAATAAACAGAAACATTGGTATACTTTTGGCCCCAAACATATACGCCAGCTCAGGCTCCTCATCTACATTTATTTTGTATATGTATATCTCACCTCCATACTCAGCGGCCAGGTCGGCCAAGATGGGTGAAGTAATTCTGCAAGGACCGCACCAGTCGGCATGGAAATCAACAATCGCCGGTTTATCTCCTACATATTGCCATTCATCAGGATTACTTTCATAATCAAATACTTTTTCTATGAAAGTTTCTTTAGTAAGGTCGATAGGTTTGGCTGTTTCTTTGCTCTGAGGATTTGCTGCAGATGCAGAGAAAGCTATTAAAAATATTATAAATATTGTACTTACCTTTTTCATTATATATGAATAAATATGCTGTGAATATTATACATTATTTTGATATAAACATGGAAGGTTTCTTACCTGGTGCTCCGAATAGTTTAGCTGAACATTTATCGATGGCAACTTTCCATATTTTTACGTTCACTACTGAGGGATCTGAGTAGGTAAACTCTCTTGTAGAATATTGACTCATTATGATATTCAAAGCTTTCACCTTTTCATCAAAATCCTCCTCGAATTGCACTTTACCGTGACAGATTGCACTTTCGCACCTCATTCTGTAACTACATGCAACTTCTTCATTCTGCCATACAAGTTTAGTTTCGGTACAAAAAGTGATACAAACATTTGGATTTACTTCAAGCATCGAAATGGAACTTCCCTCTTGGGCCGAATGTAGATATATAACGCCCTCTTTGTAACCAAAGTTCATTGGCAGCACGTATGGAACTCCATTACTATCTGACATACCCACATTGCATATATTGCAGGATTTAATAATCTCCTCAATTTGGTTGAGATCCTCAACGGAAATTGTTCTCATAAAATGATTTTGTTACAGTTCTTTCTCTTCTGTGGTTGGTCCATCAACTATAATATGGCCATTGTCATCTATCCACATCTCATCAATGAAAACAACTCTCTCGTCACCGGTCTTTTGTGTACGTCCGTGGTATACACAATACAGCTTTTCGCCATCTTTTGAACTAAAAACCATATTATGACCTGTACCTGTAACGTCTCCACCCAATGCAGTATTTTTTTCTAGAACTGGATTGTTTGATGCCTTTACAAAAGGGCCAAGGGGATTATCTGAAACTGCATACCCAACTGCATAATGTTCGCCACCAAAATAATTGGCAGAGTACATCATATAAATCTTACCATCATGTTCAAAAGCAAAAGATCCTTCTGTCCATCGTCTGTTAACCTCTCCACTAGTCACAGAACGGCTTTCCCATTCTGTTTGAGAGTCGCTCATACTATAAGGTGGTTGTAGCAATAGCACGGGTTCACCAATAACTTCTTTGAAGTCATTAGAGATTTCAACTCCATATACCCAACTCTCTTCAATTTCATCAAACATTTCTTTCTCTCTTGCCCAGTCGGCTATCTCGCTCTCAACAGGATGTTTATAACAACAACGAGAATAGTATAAATAAGTTTTATCGTTATGCTTTAATATATTAGCATCAATAATTGGATAACCAGGATCAAATAGTGGTTTATCAGAAACTTCAATAAACGGACCAGTTGGACTTTCTGATACCGCTACACCAATCCTAAAATTTTCTAGTTCATTAGTAGGATTAACTTTCCAGTCGGCACTAAAAAACATATAATACTTACTATCAATCTCATACACTTCTGGAGCCCAATAATTCTTTTCAGTCCATGAATTTGGCTGATTGCCCGAATAAACCTCCCCCTCGAAATGCCAGTCGACAAGATTATCTGAACTATAAGCAGCAAAGCCTTTCTCAACTCCTCCGGTACCGTACATATAATATTTTCCATCTGAAGCCGAAAGAACAAATGGGTCTCCAAATGCAACTGGCAGTGGGTTAGAGTAAACTACAGGTTGTTCTGAATTACTACCGCTACCATTACAACTATTGAGAAGGATAGCCGAGAGTAATACTGAGGCAAATAAATAAGTTCTGTTTGAGAATAGTTTAGAGAGTATCATACGATAATTTTTTTGTTACTACTGGTACAAAGATAACAAAAAAGGAAAACCTTGTAAGATCTTCCTTTTCTATTTGTGTTCAATGATGTTTTATCAACAACACTATTTTACTTTATCAACTATAGCTTTAAATGCTTCCGGATGATTCATTGCCAAGTCGGCAAGAACCTTGCGGTTGATATCAATTTCATTTTTGTGTAGAGCACCCATCAGACGTGAATAAGACATCCCGTTTTCTCTGGCTGCTGCGTTGATACGCTGAATCCACAATGCGCGGAAACTACGCTTTTTGTTTTTTCTATCACGGTAGGCGTAAGTAAGACCTTTTTCCCACGTGTTTTTGGCTACTGTCCACACATTCTTGCGGGCACCAATATAACCTCTTGTAAGTTTAAGAACTTTTTTTCTTCTGTTGCGAGAAGCAACATGATTTACTGATCTTGGCATAATGTTTACTTGTTTTGAATGATAGCGTCTCTGTC
>CAZSBA010000041.1:0-19889 GCA_964605035.1 uncultured Proteiniphilum sp.
AAACGCGACCCTCATACTAATTTGAGAAGCCCCAACAACAACTGGGATTTTTGGTCAAGCCTACCTGAAGCACTTCATCAGGTAACAATAACTATGAGTGATAGAGGTATTCCCAGAAGCTATAGAAACATGCATGGTTTCGGAAGCCATACTTACAGCTTTATAAACTTTGATAATGTAAGACATTGGGTTAAATTTCACTTTGTTACACAACAAGGTATTGAGAACTTAACAGATTCAGAAGCAACAGAGCTGGTTGGCCATGACCGCGAGAGTCATCAGCGTGACCTATTTGAGGCAATTGGAAATGGCAACTTCCCAAAATGGAAAATGTATATTCAAATAATGACAGAAGAACAGGCTAATAATATGCCTTACAATCCATTTGATTTGACTAAGGTTTGGTATAAAGGCGACTTCCCACTTATTCCAGTGGGTGAGTTTGAATTGAACCGTAACCCCGATAACTATTTCCAGGATGTAGAACAAGCTGCTTTTAATCCCGCAAATGTGGTTCCGGGTATTAGTTTCTCTCCCGACAGAATGTTACAAGGCAGGCTATTCTCTTATGGTGACGCACAGAGATATAGGCTTGGAGTAAACCATCATCAAATTCCTGTAAACCAACCAAAAGGTGTTACAGATGGGCAATATAATTCATTCCATCGTGACGGACAAATGAGAGTAGACGGCAATCATGGAGCTACTCTACATTATGAACCAAATAGTTATCGAGTATGGGAAGAACAACCCGAACATAATGAACCTGTTGAAAAAGTTTACGGTGATATCAAACGTTGGGATTTCCGTGAAGATGATGATAACTATTACGAGCAGCCTGGCAAACTATTCCGATTAATGGACCATGAAGCTCAACAGCGACTGTTTGAGAATACAGCACGCAATATGGGTGACAGTGATGAAATAATAAAAATTCGTCACATTGGAAACTGTTATAAAGCAGATCCAGCATATGGAAGAGGCGTTGCAGATGCCCTAGGGATCTCATACGAAAAGGCTGGAATTGAATAAGTTTTAACTTATTTCACAAAATTACAATTAAAGGGAAGGAACATTTTCTTCCCTTTAATGTTATAAGTCTTCATAAAACAATATAATCTCATTTAATTGCATCTATCTGAATTATCGGGTAGATTTGCTTTTTTATTATCTTTGAAACATATTTGATTACAAAAAGGTAATGACATGAACAAAAAAATAGTTTTATCAATAATTTCTCTACTTTTCCTGACAACAATTTCAAGTTTAGCTCAGGATCCAATTTCTTGGAATTTTTCGATAGAAGAAGCTGGAAATGGAGAGGTAGATATCGTAGCAAAAGCCACTGTAGCACAAGGCTGGTATATGTATGACACTGATATACCTGAGGGGGGACCAAACCCCACAATGATTGAGTTTGACGAGATCATAGGAGGTGAAATAGTTGGCAAATTTAAGGCAACTGATAAAGAAGCTGTAGTTAAATTTGATGAGATATTTCAAATGGAGATTGGCTCCTTCACAAATTCAGTTACATTTAAACAGCGTATTAAAGTACTTGACAAAACTAATTTCTCCATTATAGGAAATGTAAGGGCACAAGCTTGTGACGATGCAACTTGTACACCACCTTTACCAGTAGACTTCGAATTTGGAGCAAATAATCTTCCTTCAACTTTATCTATTACAACTTCTAATTCAACAGAGAATTCTCCAATAACAGCTAGCAATACTGCTAAAGATATAACCGACCAGTCATCGGCAAGTGTTAACAGCACAACTGTTACAACCTACAACCTACAACCTGTTGATAGCGATATCTTGTGGACGCCTGTAATTAGTGAATTAAACTCTTTAAGTGGAGGAAACGATCTTGCGGATGCTTCTCTTATTGATATATTTTTGAAAGGTCTTTTATGGGGATTTGCTGCATTACTTACCCCATGTGTATGGCCAATGATACCTATTACGGTTAGCTTCTTTTTAAACAGAAACAAGAAAAGTCGCAAAAAAGCTACAAAGGATGCAAGTGTTTATGGACTCTCAATTATACTTATCTACGTAACTCTTGGATTAATTATAACAGCAATTTTTGGTGCAAGTGCACTAAACAACCTTGCAACGAGTCCTGCATTCAATCTTATTTTCTTTGCATTGCTTATTACTTTTGCATTTTCATTTATGGGTGCATTTGAACTGGTGCTACCTGCTTCATGGACAAACAAAATGGACAGCAAGGTTGATAGCTCAAAAGGTTGGCTAAGTCTGTTCTTTATGGCTTTCACTCTTGCACTTGTATCTTTCTCGTGTACTGGACCTATCATAGGATGGTTGCTTGTTGACGCTGCTACTCATGGCAACTTACTTGCTCCAACTATGGGAATGTTTGGTTTTGCTTTGGCACTATCAATACCATTTACTCTTTTTGCTATTTTCCCATCATGGCTTAAAACTCTTCCAAAATCAGGAAGCTGGCTGAACTCAGTAAAAGTTGTGCTTGGATTTATAGTGCTTGCAGTATCACTAAAATTCTTATCGGTTGCCGACCTCTCAAGTGGCTGGGGTTTACTAGACCGTGACATATTCATATCACTTTGGATTGTGCTTTTTGTCTTACTTGGTATATATTTATTAGGAAAGATAAAACTCAAGGGCGATAGCGATCTAAAACATGTTCCTCTGCCACGCTTATTTTTAGCAATGATATCATTGGCTTTTGCAATATATATGGTTCCGGGATTATGGGGTGCCCCACTAAAACCTCTAAGCTCTATCATACCACCATTGTCTACACAGGACTTTAAGTTAGTTGATAATTCCATGGAGCTTGTGTTTGATGATTATGAAGCGGGTATGGCATATGCTGCACAATCAGGAAAACCAGTTCTTCTTGAATTTGGTGGTCATGGATGTGTAAATTGTCATAAAATGGATGCCACTGTATTAGCTGATGAAAGAGTTCAAAATCTTATTGAGGATGAATTCGTCTTTATAGTATTAATGGTGGACGAGAGAACAAGACTTCCAGAAATCGTAGAGGTAGACGAAGGTGGAAGAAAATCACGTCTAAGAACAATTGGAGACAAATGGAGTTATCTACAACGTCATAAATTTGGGACACAGTCGCAACCATTTTATGTAGTTCTTGACCATCAGGGTAAACCTCTTTCTCCTTCACATGCATATGATGAAAGTGTTGAGAATTACCTCGAATTTCTACAAACAGGTTTAAGAAATTTCAAATAACAACAAATATTTAAGGAGAGACGACTATGGGTCGTCTCTTTTACCTTCTATCTATTCCAAACTAAATATTTAAATATCAACAATGAATAGCAGAGAATCTAAACT
Organism: uncultured Proteiniphilum sp.; assembly: GCA_964605035.1. Taxonomy (GTDB): domain Bacteria; phylum Bacteroidota; class Bacteroidia; order Bacteroidales; family Dysgonomonadaceae; genus Proteiniphilum. The sequence goes on from CAZSBA010000041.1 coordinate 3,352, forward strand.
TAAGGCTTTTGGTCGACTTCTTGATGTAATGGATGAATTGCGTGAAAAATGTCCATGGGATAGAAAACAAACAAATGAAAGCTTAAGAGCAAATACAATTGAAGAGACTTATGAGCTAACAGAAGCTATCATTAACAATGATGAGGAGGAGATAAAAAAAGAGTTGGGCGACTTGCTTCTGCATATCGTTTTCTACTCAAAGATAGGTGAAGAAAAAGGCACATTTGACGTTGCTGATGTTTGCAATGCTATCTGTGATAAACTCATTTACCGTCACCCTCATGTATTTGGTGATATAAAATTTGAAACAGCCGGACAAGTTGAACATTCATGGGAGCAAATAAAGCTAAAAGAGAAAGGTGGAAATAAAACCGTTTTAGAGGGAGTCCCTGCATCACTCCCTTCACTTGTAAAAGCATATCGGATACAAGACAAAGCACGTAATTCGGGGTTCGATTGGAATCAGCGGCATGATGTTTGGGATAAAGTTAAAGAAGAACTAGGCGAACTGGAAGATGAAATAGAAAAAATGGATTTTGACAACACAGAAGCTGAATTTGGAGATCTTCTTTTCAGTATTATTAATGCTGCTAGACTTTATAAAGTAAATCCCGACAATGCCCTTGAACGTACAAATAAAAAATTCATTTACCGCTTCAATTATATGGAACAGAATGTTAAAGAAGCTGGCAAAAAGCTAAACCAACTTTCACTTGAGGAGATGGAGGTGATTTGGCAAGAAGCAAAAAATTTAGAAATAAAATAACTTACTTTCCAATTCTCCATCTTTCTAAGATGGTCTTTCTTTTAGGGAAGATACCATTCTTTTTTGTACGTACATCCTCAATAACGTAAAAACTATTACTATCAAATTCATTGATGGTTGTCTCCAGAGACTTCATTACTTTTCGATCTACCACTGTTTCTATAATATCAACTTCATTAGTTGATCCTTTTCCGTGAGTCATAGTTGCTCCAATATTCAATTTATTGAGGGCTTGAATCAATTCATTTCCATTTTTCTGGGTATAAATTCTGCATAAAACAACACCATAAGCAATCCGGTTCTCAAGAATTAAACCAATATAATTACCTGCAGCATAACCTGCGGCATAGGATACGTATGCAACCATATCATTTGCACGTGCTAGAATTTGTGATATAACAACCACCCAAATAAACACCTCTATAAATCCTATTAATGGAGCTTTATTCTTCTCTCCCTTAGAAACAAAAATAATACGTAGTGTTCCGAGTGCAACGTCGACAATTCTACCGAAGAAAATAACTACAGGGAGTAACCAGGGATATACATCTAAAAAATCGAACATGGATAAAATAAATTACAAATTAGTGCTTAAAAAAAAAGTTACAGTCTAGTTTAAATAACTGTATGCAGACAAAAATTCATTTAAGTTTTATATTTCAGAGACTATAAGTTTTAAATAATTAGTAAAGCTTACAATATCATCATCTGTTGTATCCCACGAACAAACTAATCGCATTTCGTTAAGACTAACATCCCAGTCGTAAAAGAAATACCTCTCTCTAAGCTTGTTGGTGATATCTTTGGGAAGAATAAAAAAGATAGCATTTGATTCAACATTTTGAGTAATTTTAATTCCCTTTACACTCTCCATTACAGATAAAAGTTTTTGCGCTGCTTTATTTGATTTCTGTGCATTTTCTAGCCAAATATTATCTTCGAGATAAGGGATAAATTGAGCCGAGATATACCTCATCTTTGAGTAAAGTTGGGTTTCCTGCTTTCTGTAATACTTCATACTCTCTGCCAATTCTTTTCGAAGAGGAATTACAGCCTCTCCAAACATTAGTCCATTCTTTGTACCGCCTAACGTAAAAATATCCACACCGCAATCGACAGTCATCTCCTTAAGCCCGACACCCAGAAAAGCACATGCATTTGTGATTCTAGTACCATCAACAAAAAGATACATATCATGTTCATGAGCCAAGTCGGCAAGCAACTTCACTTCTTCTGCGGTATATGCAGTACCTAACTCTGTAGTTTGAGAAATAGCAATTACTTTAGGTTGTGAATGATGCTCAAAACCAAATCCGTGCAAGTAAGGATTAACAAGTTCAGGGGTAAGTTTCCCATCAGGAGTTAAGATCTCTTTAATTGTGCAACCTGTAGCTTTAACCGGTGCTCCACACTCGTCTACTGCTATATGTGCAGTTGAAGCACATAATATCGAATGGAATGGTTTTGTACATGATTGAAGTGCAATAACATTGGCACCTGTACCATTAAACACAAAAAGCGGATTGATATCAGGAGATTCCATTTTCTCCCTAATAATTTCTACGGCTCTTTCTGTCCATTTATCATCACCATATGCAATAGTATGATTACTATTTGCATCTATAAGAGCTTGCATAATTATTGGGTGCACCCCCGAGTTATTATCACTTCCAAAACTTCTCATAAAACCAGATAAATTTATTAAGACAAAGATACTCTATTTTGGGACATCTTTTCAGAACCTATCTACAATAAATTGGATGAAAATTTAGTATAATACTATTCTAAATTAGCAAGAAGAAATTTCTTTATATCATTAACATCTACTTCTTTCCTTAGTGCATAATCCGCTACTTGCTCTTCATCTATTTCTCCTACACCAAAATATTTGGAGTCAGGATGAGCAAAAAAGAGACCACTAACAGAAGCGTTTGGATACATCACCCCGTTTTCGGTAAGTGTTATTCCAACCTCTTCAGAAGTTAACATCTTGTGTAATACAAAGTTTGTTGTTTGATCGGGAATAGATGGGTAGCCAACAGCAGGCCGGATACCTCTAAATCTAACAGCTAACATATCTTTTATAGAGACATCCTCGTTTGCAGCATAACCCCAATCTATACGACGGACTTTAGCATGTAACCACTCTGTTGCTGCTTCTGCAAGACGATCTAATAAAGACTTCATTAAAAGCCCATTATACTCATCACCATCGTTACTAAATTTATCCATCAGTGCCTCTGCACCTACTCCAGCAGTAACAGCAAAAGCACCTATATAATCTTTCTTTCCTGATGATTTAGGTGCAATAAAATCGCTCAAACAGTAATATTCATTCTTTTTCGACTTCTTCTGCTGGCGGAGGAAAGGAAATTCTACTATCTCATGTTGATCTGTACTGTTTTCAATTCTAATATAAACAGTATCATTTTCACTATAAGCTTCATAAATACCATATACTGCTCTTAAGTAGTCTACATCCTCCTCTGATAATCTGTTCAGCATAGCCACTGCATCATCGTATAGCTTAGCTGCTTCTACGGCCTTTTCCTGGTCATCTTCACGAAAACCTTTCAACCAGTCAGAACGTTCAGATTGACCTGTTCCTATTTCTGTTATAGAGTGAAATCTTGCCGATAGGTTCCATGCTGGAAAAAGGAACTTCCAATCGAGATATGGAAGTATTTCAGAAACCTTTATCTTGTCTAAAATAAACCTACCCAATCTATTTGGCTTTTCAGCTTCAAATGAATCCCAGTTTATTTTAAAAGCATTCTCCCTAGCTTCTTTAATAGAAACCAGCTCTGTCACTTTTTGAGAATAGTTTTCACGTAAACGTTCATTCTCTGCCCTTATATTTTTAATATACTCATCTCTATTCTCAGTACTCATCAAATTAGAGACTGCAGATGGTGCCATTGATGCATCTTTTACATAAACAACTGGCCCGCCATTATACTTAGGCTCAATTTTAAGAGCCGTATGAAGTTTGGAGGTAGTAGCACCGCCAATCAACAACGGCACGGTTAAACCAACCTTATCCATCATCTCAGCCACCACTCCCATTTCGCCTAGCGAAGGTGTAATTAAACCGCTTAATCCAACAATGTCTGGCTTCTCTATAAAAACTGTTTCAATAATTTTCTCTGGGGGAACCATAACTCCCAGATCTATAATATCATAATTATTACATGATAAAACTATAGAAACTATATTCTTACCAATATCATGAACATCACCTTTAACGGTAGCAAGCAACACTTTTCCAGCCTTCATAGATCCGCCATCAGATGTTTTCTCAGCCTCAAGAGTAGGTTGAAGAACAGCAACAGCCTTCTTCATTGCACGTGCAGCCTTTACAACCTGTGGAAGAAACATTTTTCCTGAACCAAACAGGTCTCCCACCCTATTCATACCAGCCATTAAAGGCTTATCTATTATATCCACAGCACGTGGATATACTTCAAGAGCTTCAGCAAGATCTTGTTCCATAAAATCACCAATCCCTTTTACTAAGGCGTGACTTAAACGCTCTTCAAGAGAAAGACTTCTCCATTCCTCTGATTTTATCTGTTCAGCCTCCGGGGTCTTTTCTTTTTTTATTTTTTCGGCATAAGCCATTAGTCTTTCTGTTGCATCGTCACGTCTATTGAAGATAACATCTTCAACTAATTCTTTTTCATCAGAAGAGATATCCTCATATATAACCGATTGAGCAGGATTAACAATACCCATATCAAGTCCTGCTTTTATTGAATGAAATAGGAATGACGAATGCATTAACTCCCTTATATACTCATTTCCTCTAAACGAGAATGACAAATTGCTTACTCCACCACTCACCTTAGCATGACGAAGATTCTCCTTTATCCATGAAACAGTTTGAATGAAATCTACTGCATAATTTTTATGCTCGTCCATTCCTGTAGCAATTGCAAGTATATTGGGATCGAAAATAATATCTTTAGGGTTGAACCCATTACTTACTAGAAGTTTATATGCACGATCGCATACCTCTATACGACGTTCAAATGTATCTGCCTGACCTGTTTCGTCAAATGCCATTACCACTACTGCAGCACCATAACCTTGTGAAAGCCTTGCCTGATGAAGAAACTCTTTTTCTCCATTTTTTAAAGAAATAGAATTAACAATTGACTTTCCTTGAACACATTTCAACCCAGCCTCAATAACCTCCCAATCTGAAGAGTCAATCATAATTGGAACTCTAGACACGTCTGGATCGGAAGCAATCATATTCAGAAAATTAGTCATCTCCTGAACGCCATCAAGCAGGCCTTCGTCCATATTTATATCAATCACCTGAGCGCCATCTTCTACCTGTTGGCGTGCAATATTAAGAGCCTCTTCATATTTCTTTTCCTGAATAAGACGTAAGAAGCGTCGAGAACCTGCAACATTACATCTCTCTCCAATATTGAGAAAATTAATCTGTGGTGAAACCTCTAACTTTTCTAGCCCCGACAACTGCATATACTTAGATTCTTTTGCCTTTTGATGAGGTTTTGAATCTTCTACAAGCTCAACATATTTTCTTATGTGATCTGGAGTTGTGCCACAACAACCACCAATAATATTTACTAGTCTTTCATCAATAAACTCTTTAATCTGCTGGGCCATCTTTTCGGGTGTTTCATCATATTCTCCCAGCTGATTTGGTAACCCTGCATTTGGATATGTAGAAATATAAAACGGCGCTATCTGACCTAGTTCTTTTACGTATGGTTTAAGTTCTGCTGCTCCAAGTGAGCAATTTAGTCCAATAGCCAATGGTTTGGAATGACTAACAGATGCAACAAAAGCATCCAAGGTTTGTCCTGAAAGTGTTCTTCCTGCTTTATCAGAAAGTGTTACAGATATTATAATTGGAATTCTTTTACCTGTCTCTACAGCCACCTCTTCTGCAGCAAAAATTGCTGCTTTTGAATTAAGTGTATCAAAGATGGTCTCTATCAGAAGTAGATCTACACCACCTTCAGTAAGAGCAAGAATTTGCTCTTTGTAAGCCATTTTAAAATCATCAAAAGTTGCTGCCCTAAACATAGGCTCTTCAACCTTAGGACTCATTGAAGCAGTTTTATTGGTGGGACCTATTGAACCTGCTACAAACCTTGGTTTAGCCGGTGTTTTAGCATTATATTCATCTGCAGCACTACGAGCTATTTTAGCAGCAGCAAGATTAATCTCCCTGGCTAAGTGACTCATATTGTAATCCTGCATCGAAATGGATGTTGAATTAAAGGTATTAGTTTCAATAATATCAGACCCTGCTTCTAAATATTCTCTATGAATTTCACCAATAATATCTGGTCGTGTCAACGATAATAAATCATTATTACCTTTCAAGAGAACATCAAAGTCCTTGAATCTATCTCCTCTAAAATCCTCTTCTGTTAGATTATATCGCTGTATCATTGTTCCCATCGCACCATCTAGAATGAGGACACGATTGGATAAAATTTTCTCCAAATTCATCTTTACTACTTATTATTATTTACAGTGCAATTTTAAAGCACTATCTAAAATCAGAAATATTAATATTAATCAGTAAACCGGAACATCAATAATTGAAAGATTAAACTGATTACAAACTCAAAATTAACCAATATAATTAAATATCGTTACTCTTAAATGAAAACCTTAATTTACCGCTTTGCAATTTGAGGAAGAATATCCTTACCCAAACAACAATCCATGCCAGGGTTAGCCTCACACCTAATATCCACCAAATAGATACACCCAGTGCAACAAAAAGCAGATTATCTTCTATAACCGAATGCGAAAGGGCAAGATGATGATTAAGCAGATTTGCATCCGTACGTGAAACTTGCCCATCCTTCATTTGGTCCATCATCAATGCACCACCATAAGCCAAGCCAACGATGTAGCCTATTAGCAAAAGAAAACCCGTGTTTTCAGGAAGGCCAAAGATCTTTAATACAGGATTTAGACCTTTACTAAGTTTTGCAATAAGATTATGGTAGTTTAAAATATTATACAGCAAATTAAGCGTGAAAACAATTGCTGCTATCAGTAGAGCAATATTGAGTGAACTCTTTAGCCATACAACAAGTAGCTCTCCTATTGAGCTGATAGCAACAATATTTGTCTGAGTAAAAAGTGGCATACCCATTTCCTTTGGGAGAAGCTGATTAAGCAGAAAACCGGCAACAATACCCATTAAAATGCGTAAAATTGTCATACTCCTAAAAGTGGTACCTGTTTTTCCTTGAATTGCACTTTCTACTGGTAGATTATGTGCAATCTGACACATAAGTGCTAAAATCGTAAGCTCTCTCAATGTTATACTCATTGAAGTAATTATAGCCAATGGAGCGTATAAAGGGAGGAATATTGAGGTTAAGAATACAATTGCAGTACTGCCCGGAAGGCCCAAATAAACAAAGAGTGGATCGAGAAATGAGGCCATAAAGGCCAAAAGGCCAAAATAATCTAGAAGCCTTACCACAAGCGATATAGGCAATATCATCTTTAACAACCACAATGAAGTAGTACCAGACTTCTTCATTGCCGGAATAAGTATATTTTTGCTAAAATGCATCTAATAGAATCAATTAAATGATAACACTAAAACAAATAAAAAGAACAGATGCTACTTCTTAAACATCCTATCCATAGACCGTTTATCCTCTTTCTCTCTTAATGATTGACGCTTATCATACTGCTTTTTACCTCTTGCCACAGCAATAACCAGTTTTGCTAAACCCCTCTCATTGATAAACATTCTAACAGGAATAATAGTGTATCCTGTTTCTTTAGTTAATCGCCTAACTTTTTTCAATTCATTTTTGTTGAGCAACAACTTCCTGTCCCTTCGTGAGTCGGGGTTATTATAACTTCCATAGAAATATGGAGCAATATGCATATTACGAACCCACAAACCTTTACCTTCAAACAGACAGTATGTATCAACAAGACTAGCTTTACCTAGTCGTATCGACTTAATCTCTGTACCTGTTAACATAATACCTGCGGTAAATGTTTCCACCAATTCATAATCGAATGTGGCACGCTTATTTTTTATGTTGATAGGAGACTGTTTCATTACTTAATTATAATAGAAAAAAGCAGGCTTATAACAGCTGGTGTTAATAAAATAACTGCAGATGATAAAAGAGTGAAATTTAGATGATTATTTTTATCCACTTTAATATAATACTGAGCACCGATATACAACAGATGAACAGTGTATAAAGCAAGTAGCCAAAGTATAATAAAACCAGAAAAAAATGGAATTATTAAGTACAAAAGATAAATAACTACCGAAGAAAAACCCACATATTTCTTGAACATAGGCATATTTTTCTTTAGGTTAAACTTCTCGGCCGTCTCGTTTAAAACATAAGATGCAATGAAATAAGCACCATAAACTGCAACAATACCTATTATTGTCTGTTTCAGTGCGCTCTCTACACTCCCATTGGCAGAAAAAAAGAGTTCACCTATGAAAGATGTAAATGCAATAAGTCCAAACATAGGGTGCAGATAGCTATTAAGAAACTCACTTTGAGAGCTTTTTTCTCGATATATATCTTTCCATGCATTTGGTGTAGCAACCAGTAGCTGTGTAACAATTCCTACAATTTCTCTCCACATTATTATTTGATTTTGGAGTGCAAAGTTAGTTAATTCCGCTTAATATTGAGAATAAGCTACATATAAAAAAACAGCAACACCTATAACTAGATGCTGCTGCTTATGTATATTAAAGAAATATATTTATTCTTCTTTTAATATAAGCTGATAAGATTGTGTTTCAATCGGATCTGTACGATCTTTAACATGATACACAAACTTTATATTCAAACGCTCTTTACCAGCATATTCCATTCTCAAAGAAGACATATCAAGTGCTAGGAAGTCTGTTTTCTTTTCTTTCGTCGTTCCATCTGCAGTACCTAAGTGACTCATGTGTATGTCAATAATTATATTATCATCTGTATCTTCTAAATTTCTTTTATAAAACTCTACATTAGCAGAAAGTCCTTTGTTTACCTCATACGAATACTGAAACAACCATTTATCTCCCATAAATTCTGCTGAATTTGCGAATAAAGGAGGAGCTATTTCAAGAAAGCTAAGAGGCGTTTCAACCTCAGGTAGTGGAGACATTCTTAGAATTTTTGTATCTACATCTATAGACTCATCTGTCAATTGAACAAAATCGGCCTGATAACTCTGACCACCAACAGTCAAAGGTTTAGTGCCATACTGTTCATCCCAGCTATAGCTCATTATCTTAAATGTGCCGGGAATCATCATAATCATTTCGCTAGATGTAATAACACGTGCAGGAGAATATAGCGAGACAGTTTTACCATAAGTAGTTCCCATATCGTCACTATCTATATAAACAAAGGTAGTATCAGCATAATTATTACTTACTTCCCCTAGACAAGATGTCATAAAAAGTATAGTTCCTATAATAGCTGAGAATAAAATCGATTTCTTCATAAATAAGTTTATTTTAGTGTTATTTGAATTCATATCTAATACCTATACTCAAATCCATTACAATTTTACTATCCGAGTATATTGTTTTAAAATCATTTTTTGCATCAAAATAATATGCACCTCCTATTTTCCCGTATAGCTTAAGATCATTATATAATGGATAAGATAAGCCCAAACCGGCATTAACAGATAATTGAGGATTACGCTGAGAAATAGTTTCGTTAACCAAAAGTTCTGACTTCATAGTATCATCCATTGATTGACTTTCACCTTCTTCTCTAAATTTACCATAGACGTCTTTCTCAATCATTCCTCCCAAAGATGCATATACATTTAGTTTCCTAAGAGAAAACAGATTATAATTAAGATTTAATGGAATACCCAAATAATGTAAACTTTGAGTTTGGCGGTTTTGTGAAACTGTGTTTGAATTCTTACTTCTCGAATATAGATAAGAATAAACAAGTCCTGTTTCCATGTACAAACCATCAATAACTGTTTTAGAAACAGTTACACCAAATGATATTGGCTGATCGTGTTCCATCTCAGCAATATTATCTATAAATCTATTTTGCTGGAAGAGCATTTTCTCAGACTCCTCTAAAAACTGGTTATCACTTGCAACAGATGCGCTTCGCAATGTCATTGGAGTATTAACAGTCTGATAAAAAGAGGTTAGTCCACCCTTACCTCCCATAGACAATATTAAACCATAGTCATCCTCTTCAGAAAAATGCTCTGCTAAGAGATTGTTCTGATCCTGAGCAATTAAGTGAATTTCCTCAATAAAAACATCGTTTACCACTTCTTCAATTATTTCACTATCGGCTCTATCTTCAATAGCAATCTCTTGAACGTAACTTTTTTGTATAACGTCCTGAGCATCCACCTCTATTGATTCGAAGGTGAAATCATTCGTTATATTCTCATCTTTACTTCTTTCTGCTAATAATTTATCAGCAATTGCTTCTCCTTTATCTGAAGACAAAGGGTGAATTGCAGACTCAGAATTTTCTTGTTTTAGCTGAAGAGTTGTTTGGGTGGCTTCAGAAATATATGTCTCCTCTTTATCAATGGGGTTATTTAAGAATAGCAAACTACTTAAAATCAGTACCGCAACAGCTGCAACAGAGCTAACAATTCGCCATACTCTGCCAATATGTGGGCTTCGAACGACTATTGCCGTGTTTAACGATTTCTCTATTCTATCCCAACCATCTTCTGGTGCGGATACTTTAAAATCATCAAACATAGATTTAAATTGCTTCCTTATTTCATTATCTGGCTCCATTATAACTTTCTTTGTTTGTTTTTGATAGGATTGCTGTTATCTTTTTCTTCAGCAAGCTTTTAGCTCTGTAAAATTGCGACCGCGAAGCCGCTTCATTTATTCCTAGTTCTTTAGCTATCTGCTTATGAGACATTTCCTCAAATATATAGAGGTTAAATACTGTTCTATAACCTGGTGGAAGTGATTTGATCATTTCTAACACTTTCTCACGAGGAATATCTTCTATATCTAGTAAATCTTCTGTTGGAATATCAGATTCATTGCTTTGTATATAACTATACTCTTCCATAAACTGATGCTTTTTCTTTTCCTTACGGTAATTTTCCAACGCCATATTTACAAATATGCGTCTTAGCCATCCTTCAAAAGATCCCTTGCCCGAATACGAGCTAATCTGCGTAAATACTCTGATGAATCCGTCGTGCAACAAATCACGTGCGGTCTCCACATCTCCACAATAGCGAATACACACAGCCATCATTACAGGAGCATATTTCTCATATAATGCTTTCTGTGCATCACGGTTCTGTTTCTTACATGCTATTATCAGTTGCGAGTCATCCATTCTTATCGCAGTTACTATATAGATGAATTAAAAGAGAAAACGTTGCGCGCCACTCTCTTTTTTATCACAATTTACCATTTATTAAGATGTATATATTTGCCTAATCTACATGATTAATGACTATGGGGTTTCAAATTTACAGTTATCGCTATAATTTACCAACTAAATTAATTAAGAATGTGTAATTTTAAATTGTGTAGCCGTTCTTTTTTATCTATTTTTGTTCTATAATTCAAATAAATAAATCCCACTATGAAAGATTTTCTAAAAATAATGATCGCATCAGCTTTGGGTTTTCTCATAGCACAGATCTTAATTTCTATTATTGCAATGGTTATGTTTATCGGAGCTGCCGGTTCAATATTCAGTTCCATGTCTTCTGAGAAGTTTGTACTTCAAAATAACTCTGTCTTAAATTTACGTTTAGACGGAACTATTGTAGAAAGAGTTGCAGATCCCGACCCATTTACGTCTATGCTCAGCTCACAGTATCCTTCAGCTATGGGGTTAAATGACATAGTTAGTGCTATTAGAAAAGCTAAAAGCAACGACAATATAAAAGGTATATACATAGATTCAAGAATGTTAAGTGCCTCAATGGCTACACTTGCAGAAATTAGAAGTGAGTTAGAAAGCTTTAAAGAAAGTGGTAAATTTGTTGTAGCATATGCCGACACATATACTCAAGGAGGCTATTATCTTGCTTCCGTTGCAGATAAAATTGCAATTAATCCTCAAGGGATGCTTGATCTTCATGGATTATCTTCAACACCTATTTTCTATAAAGATGCATTAGACAAACTAGGTATTGAAATGCAGATATTTAAGGTTGGCACATATAAATCTGCTGTAGAACCATTTACTCAAAATGAAATGAGCGAAGCAAATAGAGAACAGGTGAGCTCATACCTAAATGACGCGTGGAGTTTTATGAGAAGTAACTTTGCCGAATCACGGTCGCTCACCGAAGATCAAATAGATAGTGTGGCTAATAAAATGCCTATGCTTCAATCAACAGAATATCTTTTGTCTGCCAACTTAGTAGACACACTCCTTTATGAAACTGATATGAAAGATTACCTGAGAGAAATTCTAGGTGTAGAAGATAATAAAAAGATACCATCGGCTACTGTAGCAAACATGAAATCTGTAAAAACTAAAAATGTACTAAAGACAGAGAATACTATTGCTATTCTTTATGCAAACGGAATTATCACTTCTGGAACTGGCTCTTCGGGTATTCAGGATAAGTTTTTAGTAAATCAGATAGAAAAACTAAAAAACGATGATGACATTAAAGCGGTTGTTTTCAGAATTAATTCTGGAGGTGGAAGTGCTTACGCGTCAGAACAGATATGGAAAGCTGTAGAGAATTTAAAAACAGAAAAACCTATTGTTGTTTCAATGGGCGATATGGCGGCATCAGGTGGTTATTATATAGCATGTAACGCAAATAGCATTGTTGCTCAACCTACAACGATAACCGGTTCTATTGGTATTTTTGGAATGATACCCAACCTTGAAGGCACTACAGAAAAAATTGGGATCCATGCCGAAACAGTTAAGACCAATGAATTTGCCGACTTTGGCAACTTGACACGTCCTTTTAATGAAAATGAAAAGCAGTTGATGCAAAATTATGTAGAGAGTGGTTACGACTTGTTCTTAACACGATGTGCAGAAGGGCGCAATATTGATAAAGAGACACTTGCGTTATATGCTGAAGGAAGAGTTTGGACAGGAAACCAGGCAAAAGAAATTGGATTAGTTGATGAACTTGGGGGTATTGAGAAAGCTATAGAAATAGCCGCAGACATGGCAAACTTAGGTAAAAGCTATGTAGTTTTTGAATATCCAAAATTAACTTCTCCTATAGAAGAACTTTTAAACCCAGTTAAAGAAGAACTTGCAGCTAAAACAATGAAAAATTACCTGGGAGAAAGCTTCGAACTATTTATGCTTCTTAAAAACATTAAAGATCAAGACTATATACAAGCACGCATCCCTTTTGAACTGAATATTAAATAATTAATGGAATTACCAGTAGTTGAAACAAGAAATTACATGCAACCATTATCATGGTTGTACGGAGTTGGAGTGAATTTCCGCAACTGGCTTTACGACAAAAAAATACTCAAACAAAAGAAATTTAACATACCTGTTATCTGTGTAGGTAATATTACTGTTGGAGGAACTGGTAAAACACCACACATAGAATATCTTATTCGTTTACTATCTCCGAAATACAAAGTTGCAGTCCTAAGCAGAGGATACAAACGTAAGAGCAGAGGTTTTCAAGTTGTTGAGGTTGACTCAAAAGTAAGAGACGCGGGAGATGAACCACTTCAAATAAAGAAGAAATTTCCATCTGTTCTAGTAGTGGTAGACAAAAATAGGGTTAATGCTATCGAAAAAATGCTCACATTCGATAAAAATAAGCGGCCAGATGTTGTACTTCTTGATGATGGTTTTCAACATAGAAGTGTGCTACCATCAATGTCTGTACTGCTGGTTGATAGCAATCGACCGGTTTATGAAGACAAACTTTTACCGTCTGGCCTGCTACGCGAACCAATTAAAGGGAAAGATAGAGCATCAATAGTTCTAGTAACCAAATGTCATCCTGACCTACAACCAATAGATTTCAGAATATATTCAAATGGCTTAGACCTTTTTCCATTTCAGAGTCTCTTTTTTACATCACTCGATTATGAAGAAGTTAAACCTGTATTTCCTGAACTAAACAGTGAAGAGCTTTTCCTAAACAACATTCTTAAGAAGCATATTTTCCTGGTAACAGGTATAGCATCACCCGAGCCACTGGTGAGAAAATTAGAGCACAAAACATATAATCTTTATACTAAATTCTTCCCCGATCACCATAACTTTACAAAAAAGGATATTGAGTCTATAACAGAAATGGTTGATGAGGTAAATGAAGAGAATAAGATTATACTTACAACCGAGAAAGATGCAGTACGATTTAGGTCACTCAATTTTCTTTCAGAGGAAATCAAGAAGTTGCTCTATTATATTCCGGTTAGGGTAACTTTTTTAAACAGTCAAGAGCAATTTTCATTTAATAAAAAAATAGTTGAACATGTTAGAAACAATAAAACAAACAGCTGATTATCTAAAAGGCAGAATTGGTGAAATACCAAATACTGCAATTATTCTTGGAACAGGACTTGGTGAGTTGGCAAATGAAATAGAAGATAAAACCGACATACCATATACAGAGATACCCAATTTCCCTGTTTCAACAGTTGAAGGTCATAGCGGAAAGCTAATCGTTGGAACACTTGGAGGTAAGAAAGTTTTAGCAATGCAAGGACGCTTTCACTATTACGAAGGTTATACAATGAAAGAGGTGACCTTCCCAATTAGGGTATTCCAAGCACTAAATATTGAATATCTGTTTGTATCTAATGCTGCAGGCGGAATGAATTCTAGCTTTGATGTAGGTGACATTATGCTCATTGAAGACCATATCAACCTTTTCCCAGAGCATCCTCTACATGGGAAAAATTATAAAGAGTTAGGCACACGCTTCCCTGATATGAGTGAGGCTTATAATAAAGAGCTGAGACTTAAAGCTATGGAGATAGCTAATAAGAAAAACATTAAGCTGCAACATGGAGTTTATATAGGTCTCCAAGGACCCACTTTTGAAACTCCCGCAGAATATAACTACCTTCGCATAATTGGTGGAGACGCAGTTGGTATGTCAACTGTACCTGAGGTTATTGTAGCGAATCATGCAGGCATGAAGGTTCTTGCTTTCTCAATTATTACAGATCTTGGAGTAATAGGTAAAATAGTTGAGGTATCTCACGAAGAGGTACAAATAGCTGCAAAAATTGCTCAGCCTAAAATGGCAGAGATTATGCGTACGATAGTACAAGAAATTTGATTTTTTATCAAGTAATTAATTAGAGGTCGATTTTCAACAGTACAATAATATCTGTTGCGACCTCTTCTTTATTTTTAAATTATGCAACGAACTGAAATAGCAACATTAGGTGAATTTGGATTAATAGAGAGACTCACCAAAGATATTAAACTTACTCAGCAAACAACTAAAAAAGGTGTGGGTGATGATGCTGCAATAATTGATAACAATGGCAAGCAAACACTCATAACCACCGATCTTTTACTTGAAGGTATTCACTTCAACCTAATGTATTCTCCACTTAAACATTTAGGATACAAATCTGCTGTGGTTAATTTCTCAGATATATATGCTATGAATGGCATCCCTCAGCAAATAACTGTTTCTTTAGGAATATCTAAAAGGTTTTCGGTAGAAGATTTGGAAACATTCTATAGTGGTGTTAAGCTTGCATGTGAAGTCTATGGCGTGGACCTGGTTGGAGGAGATACAACCTCCTCTCTTACAGGATTTACTATTAGTATAACCTGTGTGGGCATAGCAGATGCAGATAAGATTGTTTATCGCAACGGTGCTAAAGAAACAGACCTAATTTATGTATCTGGTGATTTAGGAGCATCTTATATGGGGCTACAACTACTTGAGAGAGAGAGAACTGTATTTGACGCCAAAAATGAAAAAACGTTTCAACCTGATTTTGGAGGTAAGGAATATATTCTAGAAAGACAGCTAAAACCAGAGGCACGTAAAGATATTATCGAGGCTTTGCTAGTAAATAATATTACTCCCACATCAATGATTGATGTATCAGACGGTCTATCGTCTGATCTGCTTCATATATGTAAACAAAGTAATGTTGGATGCCATCTATTTGAAGAACGACTTCCTATTGATTATCAAACCGCTCTTATGGCAGAAACATTCAGCATTAACGTTACAACTGTGGCACTTAATGGTGGTGAAGACTACGAGCTCTTATTTACTGTTCCTCTTACACTACACGATGAAATGAGCAACATCCCGGGCATACACCTTGTTGGTCACATCACTAAACCAGAGAGCGGATGCTATATGGTTGCACGCGATGGTGCAGAGATAGAGCTAAAAGCACAGGGTTGGAATCCTATTGCTGATTAGAAGTAACGATTTGAAATATTTTTTGCATTTTATCTTCCAAGATTTTGCAAATAAGAAAATTGCGATTATCTTTGCACTCGCAATTTAAGCAAAGTTGGTGCCATAGCTCAGTTGGTAGAGCAACGGACTGAAAATCCGTGTGTCCCTAGTTCGATTCTTGGTGGCACCACAAAAAAAACATCTGAATATACAAATATTCAGATGTTTTTTTGTTTTCAACACAATATATAAAAAGTACAGTTTAGTTAACTAGGCCACACAAAGTCCTAATCAACCTCATATTTATTAGGAGTTAGTTAGGAGTTGGTCAGGAGTTGGTCAGGAGTTGGCTGGGAATGTCTAGTCCTGAAATAGGTTTACACTAAATGTAAATTAAAAACAGGACAATGAG
>CAZSBA010000042.1:0-19789 GCA_964605035.1 uncultured Proteiniphilum sp.
GAATCTTTATAATTTTCAAACATGGGTGCTTTAGAACTATGTTCTTAAACACAAATATAGCAATATTTTGAAAATCAAAGAAAATATTTTAGACTCTTATCATAAATTTTTCTTCACTTTCAAAAAAAAACGTAAGTTTGCAGACTTATGAGTAGGATACTATTTTTAATATCCATTTTCAATATATTAATCATCATGAACTGCTACTCATCCGAATCTGAGCTTCCTACAGATACGATATTGATGAGAGCCATGAGTTCAGCTGAAAAATACAACGACCTGGTGGAACACTATTCTGCCGAGGTTTATACCCGTTCTTATATCGAAACTGTTAAGAAGAATATTCTTTATAAGTATACTCATTTAATTCCGCAGTTTGTACTACACGATCCACATAGCGATGAAGCTTTAATTGAAACCATTAGCAACTTCAGATTCGAGTATCCAAACAACTATGTGCACGACATACAGCATGTAATGGGTACATTAACCCGGCAGAAAGATATTGACTTGATTCCTTTTAAGTTGCTCAACATTAATATATATGGTGAGACAACCAACGACGAGAGTTTGTTTATGCCAATTCGCTTCAGTACAGCTAAATATTATCGTTATGAACTTTACCAAACCTTTACCGAAAACAACAAAACATATTACAATATACACTATACGCCAATATATGAAAACCCAAAACTTCTAAAAGGTTCTTTTATTGTAGAGAGAGGAACATGGAGGGTGATATTTTTCAGAGGAGAGGGTGTTGATATTTTTTCAGATTTCTCTTTTGAAATGACCATGGGAGATGAATGGATTACAAACTATCTTCCTGTTAGCTTTACAATTTACCAAACGACCTCATACCTGGGCAACATACTTGCTGGAAGACACCTGGCTAAAATAGAATATAAAGACATTCAGTTGCGTCAAACACAAGATAGGGAGAGGTCTCTTAATATAAGCGACTTCTATAAAGTGCGATTAGACTCAGTGCCTGTACTAACTGATTCAGCCTTTTGGAATTCCTACAGACCAATACCACTTCAGGCCAAAGAGCATGATGTAATGCAGAACTTTATTGTAAATCAACAAGAGAAACTAAAGAAGCTTGAAAATGGAGACTCCATCAGCCAACAAAACATTGCAAGACAAATGGCTCAGAGGATGGTATTAAACTCAAGATATAAATATAGGTCAACCAAGATTGGCTATTCAGGTTTGCTTAATCCACTTATGCTGGGCTATAGTTCTAGAGATGGTGTTACCTACCGACAAAAACTATCATTCAATATCGATTTAAGTCGCAACAGAACAATACACATAGATGCATTAGCAGGATATATGTTTAGAACAAAGGAGTTAATAACCGATTTAACTACAACTTTCAACTATGAGCCAATGCATCTGGGAAGTCTTTCATTTTCTATAGGAAATGGTAATCCTACATACAGCTCTCTTTTTGTTGATCAGATTCAGGATAGCCTTAAAAACAAAGGACTTTCATTCGAAGACATTTCTCCTCATTATTTTAAAGACTACTACTTTAAGCTTCTCAATACTATTGAGATAACAAACGGCCTACTATTTCAAACAGGTATAGATTACCATATCAGAAAGGGCGAAAGTAAATCTTTGATGTTGCGTAGTACAGACGAAACCCTGCAGCCTATTGAAGATCTGTTTGGAACAAGAAGATCGTTTGCTCCATTCTTCAGGTTTAGCTGGACACCGAGGCAATATTATCGCTACGAAGGACGTCAAAAGATATATGTACGTTCTAATTTTCCTACATTTAAAGTGGAGCTCTCTCGAAGCTTTCAGGATATCTTAGGTAGCACATCAGAGTATAACCGTGTTGAGTTTGATATAAGTCAAAACATCCCAATTGGTCTTATGCACACTCTACACTATCATTTGGGAGCCGGCAAATTCATAGATCAGAAGACTGAGTATTTTGCCGATTTTGTCTATTTCTCCAGAAGTAACTTCCCCGAGAATTGGAACGATAAACTTGGGGGAGGATTCAACCTTCTAGAACGAGATTTATATAATGCAACCGACTCGTATATCCAAGGCCATTTGATGTTCGAAACTCCTTTTTTAATTCTGAAAAACATACCTTTCATTTCTGATTTTGCAGACAAAGAACGTATTTACTTAAGTCAGCTTCACACCCCATATATTAAATCATACACTGAATTGGGATATGGAATAGGGAATAGGTTTTTTAATGCCGGTATTTTTACTTCATTCCATAAAACAAATTTTAGAAAAATAGGTGTAAGGGCAGCATTTGAATTTTGATGCTTAAGACAATAGATGTTATCTTTGTAAAAAAACAATATATGATCTGTTTTCCAAATGCGAAAATAAACTTAGGACTTAATATCGTATCACGTCGCAACGACGGGTACCACAATCTGGAAACAATTTTTTATCCTATCAATCTCAAAGATGGGTTAGAGATTGTATATTCAAACTCACAAGAGCAATACCAATTCTTCCAAACAGGCGATATAATAGAAGGTAACCCTTCAAATAATCTTGTTATAAAAGCTTTTGAGCTGATTAAGAATCACTCTAAATCTGAGATACCTAATATAGATATACATCTTCTTAAGAAGATACCAACAGGTGCAGGGCTGGGTGGAGGCTCTTCAGATGCTGCTTTTATGCTTAATTTACTAAATGAGACTTTTAACCTCAACATTTCTGATAAAGAGCTTACAGAGTTAGCTCTAAAGATTGGGGCCGATTGTCCTTTTTTCATAAAAAACAAACCCTCTTTTGCTACCGGTATTGGTGATGAACTTACACCAATTGATCTTGATTTAAGTGATATGTATATACTGATTGTAAAGCCCGATGTATTTATATCCACAAAAGAGGCCTATTCAATGATAAGCGTAAAGAAACCTTCTTTATCTCTCAAAGATATTGTTAAAAGGCCTCTAAACGAGTGGAAAGAATTAATGAAAAATGATTTTGAACCTCCTATTTTCAAAAAATATCCCCAAATTTGTAAAATCAAACAACAACTGTATGATCTCGGTGCAACCTATGCTTCAATGAGTGGGTCGGGGTCTTCTTTATACGGCATTTACAGAGAGAAACCTGATTTTAATGATTTATTCAACAAACATTTTACCTGGCTTTCATCTCCCGATTTAATTGAGTAAAAAGATAAAACATATAGATATATTTAAAGAAAACTGTTAGAATGAATAAAAAAACAATTTGCACTATCGTAGCAGCTTTAATAATTGTTGCCAACCTATCAGCACAGAGGGTTTTTATGCCACAAAAACTATTCACATTTGAACCTATAGAGGTGCAAAAACCAATTTTATTAGATAGTATCAATCTCAAAGACACAAAGTTTACAGAAGATATGCTACTCTCTTATTCAGTATCATTTCCTGAACACGAAAGATTTACAACTGAGCTAACACCCGATAGTTCCGGATTTTTCTTTCTTCAAAAACCCGATCAGGGAAATGCGTTGCAGCTTATTTCGGTATATCTGAATGGCGACACGTATGGGAAAGGTAAAATTGTAGTAACCTCTCCAAATCCACTTGAATTATGGATTGATGATGTCAAACGTGCTACAAAAACTCAGATAAACGATAGTCTTCATCAGGCGGGTTCTGTTGATGCAGGATTAAATGGATTTACCAATAACTCAAGGGTGGTACTCAAGATATTAACATCTGCCGAAAACAAAACAGCTCCAGCTGTTAAAATTGAAGTAAAACCCGAAGAGGCTGACTCTTTATTAAATTACACATTCAATAGTAGTGCCGGCAGACGTATCAATATAAAAGATATTATGGAAGGCAAGCGTGTAAATAGTTCTTCAATTTCGCCAAGTGGCCGTTTCATATTACTTAGCTTAAGAGAAACATTCCCCGGAGGGAAGAACGTTAATTTCACTGAAATATACGATACTAAACAGAAGCGCACTATTCTTTCTGAAACCGCCATTAGAAGTCAGATTCGATGGATGCCCAAATCAGATCTTTTATTCTATGTAGACGATAATAATGGCGATAGATCGGTAATAACTTTAGACCCACTGACTGTCGAAACAAAAGTGTTGGCAAAGAGACTTCCCAAAGAGAGCTTTTACATAGCCCCCGATGAAAAGTCGTTATTCTTCTCTTCTAAAGAAACCATTACAGCTAACAGTCCCGCAGGCCTAAAACGTTTGGTTGGTATAGATGATAGACAGTCAAATTATCGCGATCGTTATTTCCTTTATAGATATTATTTTGATACCGGGCTAACTCAACAACTTACATTTGGAAAACAAACTGCATCTCTAAACGATGTTACAGACGATGTAAAACATCTTTTATTTACTACAACAGAGGAAGATCTTACAGATCGCCCGTTTCGTAAGAACTCATTATATATGCTCAATCTAGAGTCTATGAGTGTTGACACTATCTGGAAAGATCAAACTTATATATATTCAGCTCAATTCTCGCCCGATAATAAAAAGCTATTGTTACATGGTGCACCAGAGGCGTTTAACGGAATTGGTCTTAATATTAAACCCGACCAAATTGCCAATAGCTACGACACTCAATCGTTTATAATGGATATCGAAACTAAAAGAGTTGAACCTATAACCAAAAACTTCAATCCTACCATAAATGCTCAGGAATGGAATCCCAAAGATAACTTTATATACTATAGAGTCGAAGAGGGAGACAGATCAAATATGTATCGATACTCATACAGAACAAACAAGTTTGAAATATTGCCACTTAAAGAAGATGTTATCAGATCTTTCAGCATAGCCAATGACGCTTTATGGGCTACTTACACGGGAGTAAGCACATCAAATTCTAACAGAAGTTATCTGCTAAATCTGAAAACATTAGAATCTACCCTTATATCAGACCCTTATGCCGAAAGATTAAGTCAACTTACTCTTGGTGAGATAAAAGATTGGAATTTCACAAGTTCTTACGGAGATGTAATTGAGGGTAGATACTATCTGCCTCCCGGTTTCAATCCAAATAAAAAATATCCGCTTATTGTATATTATTATGGCGGAACAAGTCCCACCACACGTATATTTGAGAGCACTTATCCTTTGCATGTTTATGCAGCACAAGACTATGTAGTTTACACTTTGCAGCCAAGTGGAACAACGGGTTACGGGCAAGAATTTTCTGCACGTCACGTAAATGCCTGGGGCGAACAAACTGCTGAAGAGATTATTGAAGGAACCAAAAAGTTCATTGAGGCTCATTCTTTTGTAGATGGAACAAAGATTGGTAATATAGGTGCTTCATACGGTGGTTTCATGACTCAGTACCTGATTACCAAAACAGATATGTTTTCTGCTTCTGTATCGCATGCAGGTATTAGCAATATCACTAGCTATTGGGGTGAAGGTTACTGGGGTTACTCATACAGTGCCGGCGCAAGCGCAGGTAGCTATCCCTGGAACAACCCCGAGCTGTATGTAAAACAGAGTCCTCTTTTTAATGCCGATAAAATAAATACTCCACTTCTGCTTCTGCATGGTTCTGCAGACACGAATGTGCCAATAGGAGAAAGTATACAGATGTACACAGCCCTTAAGCTCTTAAATAAAGAGGTTGAGTTTATAAAAGTGATGGGCGAGAATCATGCTATTTACGATTACGATAAGAGAATTTCATGGAACAATGCAATTTATGCATGGTTTGCAAAATGGTTGAAAGATGATTCCAGATGGTGGGATTCAATGTATGGAAATGAGTAAAAAAAGTAAATAGCTTATGGAAAAATTATGTAAAAAAGTAGAAGTACTGGCACGTTCAACTGGCGAATATCTAAAAAATGAACAGGCTAAGCTTAATAAAAAAGATATAGAACTTAAGGGGGCCAGAGACTACGTAACTTACATCGATAAGGAGGCTGAAAGAATCCTTGTAAAAGGACTAAAGGAGATATTTCCTGTTGCCGGATTTCTTACTGAAGAAGAGACTGTCGATTATATAGAAACAGAATATACATGGATAATTGATCCGTTAGATGGCACAACAAACTATATTCACGGAGATGCCACGTTTGCAGTAAGCATTGCACTCAAACGCGAACAGGAAATTGTTCTGGGTGTGGTTTACGACCCCATTATAGATCAGATGTTTACTGCCGATGCCCCTGGCAATGCTAAACTAAACAGCAATAGATTAGAAGTAAGTGCTCATAATACTATCAAAAATGCATATTTAGGATGTGGCATTCCTTATGTTTTGGATACAAAAGGCGAGCAAATTCTAAGTAATGCGATGAAGCATTTCAGAAGTTGCAGCTTTCGTATAAAAGGATCGGCTGCTTTAGAAATTTGTTATGTTGCAGCAGGAATAACCGATGCCTATTTTCATTCTGGCTTGTCTCCGTGGGACGTAGCAGCAGGATCTTTTATACTAAATTGTGCAGGAGGTAAATGCACCGATTTCGAAGGGGGAGACAATTATCTTTTTGAAAGGGAGCTGGTTGCTTCTAATGGTGTTATACATAGCGAAATAATGAAACATATTATTGATGTGTGATATATGGATAATCAGACTATCTTAATTGCTTTTTTACTTACACTTTTTGCCGGATTATCCACTGGCATAGGTGGTCTTATTGCTCTTGTTGCCAAGCGCACCAACACAAACTTTCTTAGTTTTGCTCTAGGATTATCGGCAGGAGTAATGATATATGTATCATTTATGGAGATGCTGCCACAATCGGTTGAATCTTTAACTGAGGTATTCGGAGAAAAGAAGGGAGTGCTTTTTTTAATTCTCTCCTTTTTTGGTGGTATTGCCTCAATTGCTCTTATCGACTTTCTGGTTCCTAAGCAGAGCAACCCTCACGAATTACAGGGAGTGGAAGATATGAGAAGAAATAAGTATAGCGGACTAAAGCAGACTGGTATGGTAACTGCAATTACTATTGCTATCCATAACTTCCCCGAAGGTATTGCAACATTTATGTCGGCTCTTACTTCACTCGAGGTGGCACTACCAATCACTGCTGCAATTGCTATTCACAATATTCCGGAGGGAATTGCGGTTTCGGTACCAATTTATCATGCCACAGGCAGTAAGAAAAAAGCTTTCTGGCTCTCACTTCTATCGGGCCTTGCAGAGCCAATGGGTGCACTAATCGCATACTTATTCTTAATGCCATTCTGGAGTTCTACTCTTAATGCTGTTGTACTGGCAGCTGTAGCTGGTGTAATGGTATTTATTTCACTCGACGAGCTTCTGCCTAGTGCAGAGAAGTACGGTAAGCATCATCTTTCAATAATCGGCTTGGTTATAGGAATGGGCATAATGGCAATGAGTCTTTACTTGTTCATTTAATAAAATAGAGTATTTTTGTAAAATATTATAATACTAATTCAAACACTTTTACAGTGATGATAACAGATTTAAAACAGATAGGCGAACGAGTTAAGGGACTACGAGATGCACTTGACTACTCTCCCGAAGAAATGGCTAAAAAGTTAGAGGTAGAAGTTGAAGAATATTTGCAGTGCGAGGAGGGTGAAATGGATATATCCGTCTCTTTCCTGCAGCGCATCGAAAGAGAATTTGGTGTAGATATATCTACAATTATGTTTGGCACCGAACCTCGTATGAATTCTTACTTTATCACTCGAAAAGATAAAGCTGTTACCGTAGAAAGAGTTTCAGCTTATAAATATCAGTCTCTTACATCAGGATTTGCAAATAATGTAGCAGAAATATTTATTGTTACAGTTGAGCCTAAGCCGGTTGAAACTGATTTTTACAAGAATATACATGCCGGCCAGGAGTTTAATATGATCCTGGAGGGGAGCATGATGATATGTATTAATGATAAGAACCTAATTCTTGGAAAGGGTGATAGTATATATTTCGACTCATCACTTCCGCATGGCATGAAAGCACTAAACGACAAGCCGGTAAAATTCCTTGCCGTAATTTTATACCCATAGGTTATTATGATTGAGAAATATTTAAAAAAGACTGATTTCAGTTCTCACAAAGATTTTATTGAAAACTACGATATTATTGTACCCAACAATTTCAATTTTGCGTACAATATAGTTGATGAATGGGCAAAAACCGATCCCGATAAACGGGCACTTTGCTGGACCAACGACGTTGGTGATAATATAGATCTTACCTTTGCTCAACTTAAAGATCTTTCAGATAAAACAGCATCTTTTCTTCTTTCTTTAAATATCAAAAAGGGTGATATGGTGATGCTCATACTAAAGCGAAGTATCGAGTTTTGGCAAACTATCATTGCTTTGCATAAGATTGGTGCAGTTGCTATACCGGCTACTCACCTATTAACAGAAAAGGATATCGTTTATCGAAATAATGCAGCGGGTGTAAAAGCAATAATAGCAGCTGAAGATGAAAATCTTATAGGCCACGCAAACCTTGCAATGAAGAATTCTCCTACTGTTGAGCAACGTATTTTAATCGGACAGAATAAGACTGAAGGTTGGATTGACTTTCACTCGGGAGTTGAAAATGCAGCTCCATTTATTAAGCCAGACGTTGTGAATAGTAACGATGATATAATGATTCTTTACTTCACATCAGGCACTACCGGTCAGCCCAAAATGGTTGCACACGATTTTACCTACCCATTGGGACACATTACTACAGCTAAATATTGGCACAATCTTCACGAAAATAGTATTCACCTTACAGTAGCTGATACAGGTTGGGCTAAAGCAGTATGGGGAAAGTTATACGGACAGTGGATAGTTGGTGCATGCGTCTTCGTATACGACTTTGAAGGCAGATTCATACCCAACGATATGCTAAATATCATCTCTAAATATAAGGTAACCTCTTTCTGTGCTCCACCAACCATATACCGATTCCTTATCCGTGAGGATTTTAGTAAGTACGATTTATCTTCGCTCGAATATTGCACAACTGCCGGTGAGGCTCTAAATCCATCTGTATTTCAAGCGTTCTACGATAAGACTGGTATTAAGATGATGGAGGCATTTGGTCAAACCGAAACTGCACCCACAATCGTCACTTTCCCATGGATAAGACCCAAGCCGGGAGCTATGGGAGTTCCTAATCCTTTGTATAATATGGATCTTCTAACTCACGACGGCAGATCTGCTGAAGATGGTGAGCAAGGAGAGATAGTTTTTTATACAGATAAAAAGCTCCCACTTTCATTATTTAAGGGTTATTACAAAGACGAAGAGCTTACAAAACAGGTATATGCAGATAACATCTATCACACAGGCGATATGGCATGGCGTGACGAAGATGGATATTACTGGTTTGTGGGCAGAACCGATGATGTAATAAAAAGTTCGGGTTACAGAATTGGTCCCTTTGAGGTCGAGAGCGCAGTAATGACTCACCCCGCAGTTGTTGAGTGTGCAATTACAGGTGTTCCCGATGAAATAAGAGGACAGATAATTAAGGCAACAATTGTTCTAGCCAACGAGTATAAAGAACAGGCGGGTGACGAGCTGGCTAAAAGCATTCAAGATCATGTAAAGAGTGTTACAGCTCCATATAAATATCCTCGCGTAATTGAATTTGTTGATGAACTTCCTAAAACAATTAGTGGAAAAATAAGAAGGGTTGAAATCAGAGAAAAGAGTAATTAATTCTGCTCTGAGCTAAATATCCTGTATGTTCAATAAGTTCAAAATTCATTTTTTTTGAACTGAATTATGTTTTTACTTGTTTATCCCTTTGATAAATAATTAAAGCTAAAAACTATAAATAAGAATTTTTTATGAAAAAAGCATATGTATTCCCCGGTCAAGGTGCTCAGTTTGTAGGAATGGGCAAAGAGTTATACGACACATCACCTCTTGCAAAAGAATTATTCGAAAAAGCAAATGAGATACTTGGTTTCAGAATAACCGATTTAATGTTTGATGGTACTGATGACGACCTAAAACAGACCAAAGTAACTCAGCCTGCAATATTCCTTCATTCTGTTATCCTTGCCAAAACACTTGGAGAGGAGTTTAAACCCGACATGACTGCCGGACACTCTTTAGGTGAATTCTCGGCATTAGTTGCTGCTGGCGCGTTATCTTTCGAAGATGGATTAAAGCTCGTTTATGCACGTGCGCTGGCTATGCAGAAAGCATGCGAAATTGAGCCTTCTACTATGGCGGCAATTATTGCTCTTTCCGACGAGGTGGTAGATGATATTTGCAATTCTATAGATGATGTGGTGGTACCTGCTAATTATAATTGTCCGGGGCAGATTGTTATTTCCGGATCAATAACCGGAATCGATAAAGCTTGCGAATTGATGAAAGAGGCTGGTGCTAAAAGAGCATTACCTCTTAAAGTTGGCGGTGCATTTCACTCTCCTTTAATGGAGCCTGCACGTGTGGAGCTTTCCGAAGCTATTGAGTCAACTAATTTCACTGCTCCTGTATGTCCAGTTTATCAGAATGTGTCAACAACAGGCGAAACAGATCCTCAAACAATCAAAGCAAACCTTATAGCACAGCTAACCTCTCCGGTTAAATGGACTCAATCAGTAAAGAATATGGTTGCCGACGGAGCAACTGAGTTTGTGGAACTAGGGCCGGGCAAAGTGCTTCAGGGATTGATTTCTAAAATAGATAAAGATGTATCTGTTACAGGATATCAGTAATAACCAATTTAATATTTAAACATTGTTACTAAGGTAATTGTTAAAATAGAAACTAACATTCAAGATTTATGAAAAGAATCAGTCTACTCGTTGTAATATTTATTGCTTTAGCATTAAATGTTAATGCTCAAGAGGAGTTTTTTAAAGCACCCAACTATACTCAGATAGAGGGTAACGTAAATGATCAAAACTCTTCGTACTACTATCCTACTCTATTGAAAAAATATTTAGATGCCAACTCAGAGATGACACTCGAAGAGGCCCGGCACCTGTATTATGGATATGTATTTCAACCAAATTATGTGCCTACCGATACCTCTTCATATAACAATAAACTGGCTATAACACTTTCAAGAGGTTCGTTCACTCCAAACGATTATGCCGAAATCCTGGAATATTCAAATGCACTATTACTACAAGATCCTTTTAATTTAAGAGCTCTGAATGCTAAATTGCTGGTACTTGCTCAGCAGAACAAAACCGATGAGTATAAAAAAGTGGCTCAGCAAAGAAGCGTTGTTCAGAATGCCATCGTTAGTACAGGCGACGGAATGTCTGAAAGCACAGCATTTTATGTTATAAAGGTTGCGCATGAGTACGATATCCTCCCATTTCTTGGATATACCTATGGAGGTGAAGATAGAATTCTGAGAGGTAATAAAGTAAATTACCTAACACTTGGCCAAAATCGATTTGGAATAGAAAGAGTTTACTTCAATATTTCTCCGGTAATTAAATATGTAAATGCACACGGAGGAGGAAAAATGTAGTAACTAACACATACAAAAAAATTAATGCCCGCTTAACAATATGTTGAGCGGGTTTTTTGTAACCAAATAAAAAAAGTCATAGTCATATTATCGAATAAACTAAAAATAATATGATGACTCTAAAAATTCTTTCTTCTCTAATTTTAAGTGGTATATTATTTCCACTTAATGCACAAATTAAAGGTGTTGTTTCTGACTTAGACAGTAATCCTATTGAATTCGCTAATGTAGCAGTATATTCTCTACCCGACTCTACATTAATTGCCGGAACAATTACAGATAAAACCGGCTCTTTTCTTTTGAATGCAGATAATAGTGCCAATAAGCTTCTAAGAGTTTCTTTTATTGGTTATGAAACTCAAACTTTGCCTGCAAAGCCTGAACAGGAAATAGTACTTAATTATGATACTACTATGCTGTCTGAAGTGGTGGTAAATGGCGATATCCCACGTATTAGACTACGTGATGATGCAGTGGTTGCTACGGTTGAAAATACTGTGCTTAGCAAAGCCGGAACTGCAAACGATGTATTAAAACGTCTGCCTGCAATTACAGGTGATGATGGCGACTTCTCAATCTTTGGTAAAGGTAAAGCTAAAATTTATATCAATAACAGGGAGTTGCGCGACGCATCCGAACTTGATTTGATTGCTTCTTCTGATATCAGAGAGGTGGAGATTGTTCATAACCCCGGGGCTGGCTACGATGCTTCTGTAAAAGCTATTATTCGTATTCATACAGTTCGTAAAGCTGGTGACGGATTTAGTTTTGATGTCAGATCTACAAGTTTAATTAATAAGAATACCGACTTGAGAGAACAGCTCAACCTTAATTATCGATATAAAGGATGGGATCTTTTTGCAACTGCCAAATATGAAAAATATGATTACGTTCAGAATAGTGGATTAACACAAACTGCTTTTGTTGATACGCTGTGGACTCAGGCAAATACTATGGATATAGATGGTGTTGCTAATCCTTTAACTACAATAGCGGGTATAAATTATGAGATTAATCCTAATCATTATGTTGGAGTGAAGCACACAATGTCACTCTCACCGGGAAAGAACGAGAATTCTATAATCACTAAAAGTGATGTTTTTGCCAATAATGTTTTCTTCGACAGATGGGTAAGTGTTAGCGAAGAAAAGGATGACAATAAGCCACGACACAGGTTAAATGTTTATTATAATGGTATGTTTGGTGACCTGAAAGTTGATTTCAATAGTGATATTTATAGAGGTAAACATTTTTCAGAAACCAACATTACCGAGAGTAGTGAGGAGTATGATGATAGGGTTATAAATTCATCAAATGAAATTGAGAACCGACTTTTTGCAACTAGGTTAGTATTGTCCTATCCTCTTCTAGGTGGTCAGCTATCTGCTGGTAATGAATACACTAACACCAAAAGAATAGACGATTACACAACAGATATGGAAACTATACCTTCAACACATACTTCTATTCATGATGAAAATAAAAGCTTCTTTGCTGAGTTCTCAAGAACTACACCTATTGGTAAGATTGGCGCAGGTCTAAGATACGAAGATGTTACATCCGACTATTACAACGATGATGAAAAAAATGATGAGCAGAGCAGAAAATATAGTCGTTGGTTCCCAAATTTCTCATATTCAAACTCACTTGGAAATGTGCAAATGCAACTAAGTTATAACGTTAAAACTGTTCGTCCTGCATACTGGCAACTCGGAAGCAACACATTCTATGGAAACAGATTTACACTTCAAACAGGTAATCCATTTCTTAAACCATCCATCATACACGATGCTTCACTTATGAGTTCATGGAAGTACCTTCAGCTTATGGTTAGCTATAAACAGGAAAAAGATGCAATAATACAATGGGCCGAACAGCTCGAAGAAAATCCTGCAGTTGCAATATTATCAACAAAGAATATTGATAAGATACCCAACCTGTCGGCATTCTTAACAGCCTCTCCAAAGTTTGGTATATGGTCGCCAATAGCAAGTGTAGGATTCATAAAGCAATGGTTAACAATAACCAGCAATAACGAAGACTTGAAGCTTAACGACCCAATGATAATTGCTTCTCTAAACAATTCATTCTCTTTGCCAAAAGGATACTTGGTTACACTTGATGGCAATTTTCAGGGAAAAGGTTCTACACAAAACGTAGATCTAACAAATAATCAGTTTATAGTAAATCTTGGGGTAACAAAATCTTTCCTTAACGATAAATTGTCGCTAACATTAAAGGGACACGATATATTTCATGGAAACAAAATGGGAGTAAAAGCATATAACAACAAGCTGCATATATTCCAGTCCTCAAAATGGGATACCCGCGAACTGGAATTTACTGTAAGATATAAATTCAATACCAACGGCAACAGATATAAAGGTACAGGAGCCGGCGAGAGCGAGTTTAACAGATTGTAATACAGATATCTAATTGTTCATATATTTAAAAAAAGAAGGGCAACTGCTTAATTGTAGTTGCCCTTTCTGATTTTATGAATAACAAATATTGTTAAAAACAAGCCTTCTATTAATCATTTGTTTAAATCATTTGTTTTACTCATATGATTAAATTACATTTGCATTTTACAATATAGAATATTAATAAAGTAACAATGGACAAGATTAATACAGAACAAAAAATTATCAGAGCAGCAGATAAACTTTTTACCCAAAAAGGGTATGCAGCTACAAAAACCAGAGAAATTGCCGAAGAAGCAGAAACCAATCTTGCATTGCTTAATTATTACTTTGGTAGTAAAGAAAAACTATATAAAAAAGTAGTACAAGAGAAGTTCAAAATGCTACTGGGTGCTATAGCTCCGGTTTTATGGGATGAAAGGATCTCCATTGAAGACAAAGTCGAATCAATCACGGAGAATTACACCAAGCTGTTTCTTGAGAATGAAGAACTCCCTATTTTTATACTTAATGAACTGACTGTTAACAAGGAGCTCTTCAAGGATATTACAGAAAATGCTCGACTAATTGCTCAACCTGTTATCGATAAACAGTTAATGGAGAGAAACATTAAAATAACTGCCACCGACTTAATAATTAATACTTTAAGCCTCACCATGTTTCCGTTCGTAGCAAAACCGTTAATTGTATCTTCGGGATTGGTAAATGAAGAAGAATTTGCTGGTTTTGTGTCAGAACGGAAAGAGAAAATTTTGGAATGGATAATAAAAACTATCAAATAATAGTATACAATTATGCAACTTAAAACACTATTGTTATGTATTATTTTGTTCTCTGCTAGCACTCTTTATGCTTATGGTCAGATTATAACAATTGATGAATGTCAAGATAAAGCGGTTGCTAACTATCCCGCTATCGTAAGGTATGATATTATTGAGAAAACAAAAGAATTTAACATTGCTAATGCTAGTAAAGCTTATTTACCACAGGGCACGCTGAGTGCACAGGGCACTTGGCAGTCAGATGTAACAAGTTTTCAACTGGATATGCCTGGATTGCAGATTCCTACTATCGACCAGGATCAGTACAGATTCGTGGCTGAGTTAAACCAACTGATTTGGGATGGTGGAAGAGTTTCGGCACAAAAGAATAGCTTGGAAGCGAATGCAGAGTTAGAGAAAAGAAAGCTTAACAATGAAATTTATACTTTGAGAGAGCGTGTAAATAATCTCTATTTTGGCATTTTGCTTATGAGAGAACAGCTAAATCAACTAGGTATTCTCGAAGATGAACTTCAGCGCAATTACGATAATGTACAAATTTATGTTCAAAATGGCTTGGCAAATGAAACCGACCTAAACGTGGTAAGGGTCGAACAACTCAAAGCGAGTCAGCAGCGAGTTAGTATTGAATCGAATTTGGAAGCATACATACAAATGTTGTCGGTGCTTATTGGTGAACAACTTGATAGTGATATTATATTTGTTAAACCAGATCCGGAAAGCACTTTAATCTTACCGGTAATCAACCGACCTGAAATGCTGATGTTTGAAGCACAAGATAATGCTATTGAATCACAAAAGTCGCTACTTAATGCTAGAGTAATGCCAACTATAGGAGCTTTTGCACAGGGTGGTTATGGTAAACCGGGATTAAATATGTTTGACAATGAATTTACACCCTATTTTTTAGGTGGTGTACGCCTGTCCTGGAATTTCAGCAACCTATATACTTTAAAGAACGACAGAAGAAAAATTGATTTACAAAAGTCGGCAGTTAACTCACAGAGAGAAACATTTCTTCAAAATCTGAACATAGTAATCCCTCAGCAACAGATTGAGATAGAGAAATTCAGGAAAACTATGCAACACGACGAAGAAATTATAAGTCTACAGACTCAGATTCGCAAAACAGCAGAAGTAAAGGTTGAGAATGGTACTATGACTGTCTCCGACCTGATTAAGGAGATAAACGCAGAAGAATTTGCAAAGCAGGCTAAAGTACTACACGAAATTCAATTTCTGATGTCGGTTTATTCACTTAAATATACTACAAATCAAAACTGATTTAACTGTAACACAAAAACAAAAAACAGATATCTAATTTATAGAAAACAAAGTAATTTAACATAACATCAAATTATGAAACTATTTCGATTTTTAATTACCATATCTATCCTTATTCTACTAAATTCCTGCAACAAAGGAGTAGGAGATTACGATGCTACAGGATCGTTCGAAGCAACAGAAGTAATTGTCTCCTCACAGGCAAACGGTCGTATATTAGAGTTCAACATGAACGAAGGAGATCTGCTGCAGAAGGAACAGATAGTAGGATTCATTGACAGCACTCAGCTATACCTTCAGAAAATGAGCCTTCTATCAAATGCAAAAGGTGTAATAGCTCAACAGCCTGATATAAATGCGCAGACAGCAGCTTTAAGGGATCAGATAAACACATTAAATAGAGAAAAAGCAAGAGTGGAAAGATTAGTTGCTGCCAATGCAGCCAATCAAAAACAGCTAGATGATATTCAATCTCAGTTAGAAGTTGTAGAAAGTCAACTCTCAGCACAAACATCCACACTGCAAAAGAGCAGTGCCCATATTTCAGCACAAAGTTCAACATTGGAAATACAGGTTGCACAACTCGATAATCAGCTTGAGAAAACACGCATAATTAGCCCCATTTCAGGCACCGTATTAAACAGGTATGCTGAGGTAGGAGAACTCGCTACTATGGGTACCCCACTCTTTAAGATTGCTGATACAAGTGTGATGTATTTAAGAGCTTATGTCACTAACGACCAGCTTGCCCGCATAAAGTTAAATGATATGGCGACGGTAAGTGTTGACGATGGCGACGGAGGTATGAAATCATATACCGGAACAATTAGCTGGATATCTGATAAGTCAGAATTTACTCCTAAAACAATACAAACCAAAAACGAACGTGCAAACTTAGTTTATGCACTCAAAATAGCTGTACCAAATGATGGCTTCCTTAAGATTGGCATGTATGGGGAGGTGAAATTTTAATAAGATGATAGAGGTAAAAGATTTATATAAGAGCTACGGAAAGAGCGGCAAAGTAAATGCCCTAAACGGAATCTCTTTCACGGTAAACGATGGAGAGATATTTGGAGTTATTGGTCCTGATGGAGCAGGAAAATCATCTCTTTTTAGAATTCTCACATCACTTATCTTGCCAGATAGCGGTTCGGCTACAATGAACGGTTATGATGTAGTGAAAGATTACCGTAAAATCAGACAAATTATTGGCTATATGCCGGGCAAATTCTCTCTCTATCAAGATCTAAGCGTAGAAGAAAATCTTAAGTTCTTTGCAACACTTTTCGATACAACAATTGAAGAGAACTATCATCTCATTAAAGATATCTACCAGCAAATCGAACCTTTTAAGAACCGCCGAGCTGGTGCGCTATCTGGCGGTATGAAGCAAAAACTGGCGTTATGCTGTGCACTGATTCATAAACCAGAAATTCTTATACTTGATGAACCAACAACTGGTGTAGATCCGGTATCTAGAAAAGAGTTTTGGGATATGCTTGCACGATTAAAAGAACAGGGGATAATTATATTAGTTTCAACAGCTTATATGGATGAAGCAAGCAGATGTGACAGGATTGCTCTCATAGGTGAAGGCAAATTCATAGCATCCAACACTCCACAAGGAATTATTGATGATTACACCGAGATTTTGTGGGCAGTAGAAGGAAGTCGAATGTCGGCTATTCTCCACGAATTAAGGAAACACAAAAAAATTAAAAGCAGCTTCGCATTTGGTGACAAAATTCATATCACAGTTGATGAAGGTTTACAGACAGAGGAGTTAAAGCAATTTCTCTTTATCAAAGATTTCAGAGATGTAACTATAGCTTCTATAGATCCTAGTGTTGAAGATTGTTTTATGGCATTGACAAGTAAATAGAATGAGCAAAAAAGTTATTGAGGTATCTAACCTAACCAAAAAATTCGGCAATTTCACTGCTGTCGACCATATCACTTTTGATGTGGAGGAGGGAGAGATTTTTGGATTTCTTGGTGCAAACGGAGCAGGAAAAACAACAGCAATGCAGATGTTGTGCGGTATAAGTATGCCTACTGCAGGTGAAGGATCAGTTGCAGGTTATGATATCATTAAAGAGAATGAGTTGATAAAGCGAAATATCGGTTATATGAGCCAGAAATTCTCTCTATACGAAGATCTGAAAGTATGGGAAAATATACGTCTGTTTGGTGGTATTTATGGTCTCACTAATAAGGAGATTGCAGATAAGACAAATCTGCTTCTTAAGCAGCTTAATTTTGAACAAGAGCGAAATACTCTGGTGAAGTATCTACCCTTGGGATGGAAACAGAAACTGGCTTTTTCAGTTGCTATTTTTCACGAACCACAGATTGTATTTCTCGATGAACCAACAGGTGGGGTAGATCCAGCTATGCGAAGACAGTTTTGGGAGATGATATATGATGCTGCCGACCGTGGAATTACTGTTTTTGTAACTACCCACTACATGGATGAAGCTGAATATTGCAACCGGGTGTCAATAATGGTTGATGGTAGAATCGATGCGCTTGATTCACCTGCAGAGTTACGTAGACAATTTAACGCAGAAACAATGGATGAAGTATTCAGACAACTTGCACGTAAAGCAGAAAGAGAGTAAAAATGAAACAGTTTTTTGCATTTGTAAATAAAGAGTTCCGTCATATCATTCGTGATAACAGAACGTTGCTCATAATAATTGGTATGCCAATAGTTGAAGTCCTACTTTTTGGTTTTGCCATCAACATGGAGGTTCAGAACATTAAAGTGGCTTTTTATGACCCTGCACCAGATGCATTCACAGCAGATATAGTTGAGAGAATCAACCAAAATTATTATTTTAATAATCTTGGTTACATGCAGTCGATGGATGATATGGAAGAGGCTATGCGAAAAGGTAAGCTAGATTTGGCTGTTGTCTTTCAGCAAAACTTCCAGGAAGATTTAGTTCATTCAGGAACTGCATCGGTTCAATTACTTGCTAATAGCTCCGATCCTAACCGCGGATCAATCTCAGTAACATACGCCACCGCAATAATTGCAGGTTATCAGCAAGAGAAAACCGAACTCATGCAGATTCCCTTTCAGATACAGACAGATAACAGAATGATTTATAACCCTCAAATGAAATCATCTTATATGTTTGTACCGGGTATAATGGGACTGGTGCTCATGATTATATGCACCATAATGACCTCTGTTTCTATAGTTAGAGAAAAAGAGAGGGGAACAATGGAGGTTTTGCTTGCATCTCCTCTTAAACAGGGTACAATGATTTTTGCCAAAACTATTCCTTATATGGTGATATCGTTTATTGACTTTATCATTATCCTGCTGCTAAGTTATTTTGTACTGGGAGTTCCTGTCAATGGTAGTCTTATACTACTTTTTTTGGTTGCACTTATATATATTTCTCTTACACTGACATATGGATTAACAGTTTCTACTCTGGTAGATAAACAGGTTAACGCGGTCATTTTCTCTGCTATTACAGCTATGATACCGGTACTCATGCTTTCAGGTATGATTTTTCCTATAAGTAATATGCCAAAAGTTCTGCAGGCAATCTCGGCAATTGTGCCTGCACGATGGTTTATAGATGCAGTACGTAAAGTAATGATTCAGGGTCAAGGGCTTTTTATTATCTGGAAAGAAGTGCTTATAATGATTGGAATGACTATTTTCCTTCTGGGAGTTACAATTGCAAAAACAAAAAAGAGATTAGAATAAATCATATGAAACGAGCATGATAATCATTATCTCTCAAGAGTGTGATTAAAGCGAGTTCCAAATGATACCTTTAAAATATATTGTTTTAATCATATGAAAACATTAAAATTTCTAATAGAAAAAGAGTTTAAACAGTTGTTCAGGAAT
>CAZSBA010000043.1:0-16384 GCA_964605035.1 uncultured Proteiniphilum sp.
TCTTTAGTTAAACATAAAAAATGGATCTTTGTTTAACAATACTTTATTTGTACGGAATAATGGTGAATCGAAAAAATAAATCAACTATCTTATAAACCCTTCAGGAAACTGCATAGTTACACAATGAAGCGAGCCGTGCTGTTTAATTAATGGTAGACAGTCTATTCCAACAATCTCTCTATCTGGAAATTGCTTTTGAAGCAGTTCCTTGGCAATCTCATCTTTAGTTGTACCATAAGTGGGCATAAGGACCGCATTGTTAATAATTAAAAAGTTTGCATAAGTGGCTGGTAAACGACCGCTATTACCATATAGAGCATCAACCATTGGTAGAGGTAAAAGTTTATATGGTTTTCCATCTGATTTTACGAACGACTTTAATTCTGCTTCCATCTGCTTTAGCTCAAAATAGTGTATATCACTTGCATCATCACACTTTACGTAAGCAATTGTATCTTCATCACAGAATCGTGCAAGTGTGTCGATATGACTATCAGTGTCATCACCAGCAAGAAAACCATAGTTGAGCCAAAGAACTCTATTTATGCCTAAAACATTTTTTAAATGTTCCTCTATCTGCTCTTTTCTTAAAGGCTGATTCCTGTTTGGAGCTAATAAACATTGGGTTGTCGTAAGCAGTGTGCCTTTTCCATCAGTTTCGATAGATCCACCCTCTAAAATAAAGTTTATATAACTCTTGTACTCAACTTCGGGGTTGAATACTGACATTTTATAAAGTCTGTCGTTAATTTGATTATCAAGGTTTGAAGCAAATTTTAGTCCCCAGCCATTAAAACCAAAATCCAACAATGTTGGTTTGTTGTCTATGAATACAGAAATTGAACCATGATCCCTTGCCCAAGTATCGTTACTTTCAATTTCAATAAAAATAATATTTTTCTTCTCCTCATCAGAAAAATATTGATGTACATCTGAGTTATCAGGAACAACAATGATTAGTTTTTCACGTTTAATTATTTCTCTCGATATTGAGATATAACAATCAACAACCTCGTCTAGGATGTCAGACCAATCTGTCCTAATATGCGGCCAGGTTAACTGAATACCACTTTGTGAATGCCATTCAGCCGGAAAAAAGATCTGTTGCATTTTTTAGCCCTCCATATTTCCACGAACTATGCCTCGGCTAGAAGAACGGATAAACTCAAGTATATGATTGCGTTC
This sequence comes from uncultured Proteiniphilum sp., assembly GCA_964605035.1. Taxonomy (GTDB): domain Bacteria; phylum Bacteroidota; class Bacteroidia; order Bacteroidales; family Dysgonomonadaceae; genus Proteiniphilum. The sequence continues at coordinate 1,186 of CAZSBA010000043.1, forward strand.
GGTTGTTTCAGGAAGTTCGTTTTCTATCTTCACTGTAGCCTGTGAAACATTGTTTCCGGTCTGGTAAATATAACGATAAATCTCCTGCATTGAATTGATTTGTTCACTGGTAAAACCTCTTCTTCGAAGACCAACAACATTAAGCCCCATAAAAACTAATGGTTCGCGTCCAACTAATACAAATGGAGGAATGTCCTTTGGTATTTTAGAACCTCCTTGAACCATAACATGCCCCCCTATACGAGTAAACTGGTGAATAAGAGAGCCTCCGCTTATAATTGCGTAGTCATCAATCTCAACTTCACCTGCCAACTGTGTAGCATTGCCGATTATAATATTATTTTTAAGGATACAATCATGTGCAACATGGCTGTACGCCATAATAAGACAGTTGCTTCCTACAACAGTTTTTCCTCTTGATGCAGTACCTCGGTTAATAGTTGCGCACTCTCGAACTATGGTGTTATCACCAACTTCTGCGGTTGTATCCTCACCTTGAAATTTGAGATCCTGGGGAACACCTCCAATGGTTGCATGAGGAAAAATTGTGCAATTTTTCCCTATTCGTGAGCCATAAAGAATTGTTGAATGACTCATTATGCGTGATCCATCTCCTATTTCTGTATTGCTGTCAACAAATGCAAATGGTTCGACAATTATATTATCGCCTAGTTTAGCTTCAGGATGCACAAAAGCTAAATTCGAAACAGTGTTCATATATAAGCTTAATTATTTGTTATTTATTCTTTACTATCTGAGCAGTGAAGTCTGCTTCTGATATTACTTTATCACCTATAAATGCTAAACCACGCATTGTTGCTATACCTCTTCTCATTTCGCTAGATAATTCAACTCTAAAAATGATGGTGTCACCGGGTACAACCTTGTGTCTGAATTTAACATTATCAATCTTAAGAAAGTAGGTTGAATACTTTTCTGGATTATCTAATCCTGAAAGAACAAGCAATCCCCCAGTTTGTGCCATAGCCTCTACCTGCAAGACACCTGGCATAACAGGTTCTTGTGGAAAATGACCTGTAAAAAATGGTTCGTTGGATGTAATATTTTTTACTCCAACAATATACTTGTCGGTCATCTGTATAATCTTATCAACCATCAGAAATGGATATCTATGAGGCAACAATTCACGTATGCGTAAATTATCCATAACTGGCTCAATTGAAGGATCATAAACAGGAGGTTGAACCTCATTTAATTTAATATCCTTGCGAATAAGTCTGGCTAGCTTGTTATTAATCTTGTGACCTGGACGATAGGCAATTATACGTCCCTTAATTGGTTTACCTATTAATGCCACATCTCCTATAATATCAAGCAGTTTATGTCGGGCAGGTTCGTTAGGAAACACCAGTTTGCGACTGTTTAAGTATCCAAGTTCTTTGGCATTTTGCCTAGGCACCTTAAGCTCATCTGCTATTTCATCAAGTTCATCTTGAGGCAATTCTCTTTCATAAATAACAACAGCATTATCAAGACTACCACCTTTAATAAGACCAGCTTCTCTAAGCTTTTGAATTTCACGCACAAACACGAATGTTCTTGAAGGCGCAATCTCTGTCTCAAAATCAGTAACTGAGTCCATCGTTGCAGACTGGTTAGGAATGTATTTTGAATCAAATTCAATAAATGAATTTATACAAAATGAATCATCAGGTAATAATGTAATTTTTGAGCCAGTTTCAGGATCAAACACTTCAGTCTTTCTTCTAACTACATAGAAATCTTTGTCCTTACTCTGATTTACAATACCTACTTTATTTATTTCTTTAACGTATTCAATCGAACTACCATCAAGTATTGGGAATTCTGAAGCGTTTACTTCAATAAGGCAGTTATCTACACCAAGTGCATATAATGCTGCCATTCCATGTTCAATAGTACTAACTGTTACCCCTCCTTTCCCTATAACAGTACCACGTTGAGTATTAACAACATTTTCTGCTAATGCATCTAATATTGGTTGATCTTCGAGATCAACTCTCTTTATCTTTACGCCGTGATCTTCGGGTGCAGGATTAAATGTTACAATAATTTCTAATCCAGTGTGCAGACCCACACCTTTTAATGTGAAGCTACCTTGTAATGTTTGCTGTTTCACTTTTGTATAAATTAAATTTCACATTTTACCAATATTTGTGCAAATATACAATCAAAAGCACAAATACAAGTAACAAAATGTAAAATGTTTATTAAGTTGAAATAAAAACGATTGCTTATTCAGTTGATTCAATTCTCTTTTTAAGCTCTGTAAGCTCTTTTTCCATAGCATTAATTTGCCTGTACATATCCGGAAGTTTAGGAATAATAATACTCGATTTGAAGAAGTTTTTCACCGGATATGCAGGCGAACCGAGTACTTCTGATCCTTCTTTTGTATTGCTTATAATACCCGACTGTGCACCAATCTGGCTGTTTCTTCCTATTGTTATGTGACCACCTATACCAACTTGTCCACCCAAAACACAGTTCTCTCCTATTTTGGTTGAGCCCGCAATACCTACTTGAGCAGCCATAGCTGTATTTTCGCCTATTTCACAATTATGTGCAATTTGTATTAAATTGTCTAGCTTTACACCCTTACGAATTAATGTAGACCCCATAACTGATCTGTCTATTGTGGTATTGGCTCCAATCTCTACATCATCTTCAATTACTACATTTCCTAATTGAGGAATCTTATTATAGACATCACCCTCTCTGCTGAAACCGAAGCCATCTGCTCCAATTACAGCACCAGAATGAATTATTACATTGCTACCAATAACTGAGTCGTGATAAATCTTAACACCTGGATAAATTATTGTATTCTTCCCAATCTTCACATTATCACCAATATATGAATGTGGGTAAATCTTACTATTATCATCAATGGATACATTATCTGACACATATGTAAAGGAGCCAATATAAACATCATCACCAATAGATGCAGTTCCGGAGATATAACTCATCGATTCTACACCACTCTTTTGAGGAGAGTTTTTACTAACCATATCCATTAAAGATCCTAATGCAGCATATGCATTATCAACCTTGATAATTGTTGCATTTATAGGCTTTTCGTGAACAAAATCTCTGTTCACGAGTACTATATCGGCCTCAGTTTCATATATGTATGAAGTATATTTAGGGTTAGCTAAAAATGTTAGTGTCTGTGGTTTACCCTCTTCTATCTTTGAAAAACTTGAAACTGTTACTTCCGGATTGCCTATCACTTCTCCGTGAAGGAAATCAGCTATTTGTTGTGCTGTATAAGTCATTAAGAAAAAAATTTATTGATATTGTCAACATCTTGGGACGGACTGACTTAACATTCAAATAAACAAAATAAAACAGATGAATGATCCGGACAAGCCCCTCAATAATTAATGATTAATTTTGCAAATTAACAACATATTTTCTATCTAGTCATATATTAATTCATAATTTTTTCTAAACTGCAATTGACGACTATTTGTGGAATTGAAAATAAAGTGCTATTTTTGCACTCACTTTTTCGGGATGTAGCTCAGTCCGGTTTAGAGTACGCGTCTGGGGGGCGTGGGGTCGGAAGTTCGAATCTTCTCATCCCGACTGGAGAATAATAAAAAACCACCTGTGAATTATCACAGGTGGTTTTTTATTATAATATATGTTTACTTTTTTACTTAGTCTACAAATGCATGTCTAAAACCTTCAATCTTATTCCAGTTGCCTCGTGTAAAATCAGGCACAGCAACAGGTGCATTATTATTCTCTAATGAGATTCGGCTTAGTTCAGCAAGTGAACACCACTCTGCAAGGTCATAAACATCCATATCTAATGGTAGTCCGTTTTGCAAGCAATAAACTAATCTGTAGTCCATTATGAAATCCATACCTCCATGTCCACCAACTTCTTTTGCTTTCTCTTCTAGTTCTTTGTGTATGCGGTGCTTGTAGGTATCCATTAATGCATCTTTTGTTTCTTTAGAAACAAAGTTATGTGCATTTAAATTCTCTAGATTAGGGATCTCACTACCTTCAAATGAAGAAGCATCCAATGCATATCCTTCCAATGGATATTTGTTAGCAAAGCCTTTAGTTCCACTTAGCTGATACATACGTGAATATGGTCTTGGTGATGCAACATCATGTTGAATATGTATTGTCTTGCCGTTTTCAGTACTTATCATTGTCATCGTGTGCTGACCGTTTGCAAACATGTAAGCGCTATCTCTATCAACACCTCTTTTATTAATCAGGTGTTCGGGGATATTTACAGCTTTTGTATCCATAGATACAAGTACGTCCATCTTGTCACCACGGTGAATATCTAATGCTTGTGCAGCTGGTCCAATTCCGTGCGTAGCATAAACATCACCTCTAAATTCCTTATTGTACTGCATACGCCAGTCATCTTGATAATACTCCCAAAAATCACTTAAATCATGAATATAGGCACCTTCTGCATGAAGAATTTCTCCAAAAAGGCCTTGTTGAGCCATATTAAGTGTAGTTAATTCAAAAAAGTCATATACACAGTTTTCTAGCTGCATTGCATGTTTCTGAGTTCTTTCGGCAGTATCAATTATTGCCCATATCTCATCAAGAGTCATAGCTGCAGGAACTTCACAAGCTACATGCTTACCTTGTTCCATGGCATAAATCATCATCTCGGCATGACTTTTCCAATCTGTTGCTATATATACCAAATCGATATCATCACGCTCGCAAAGTTCTTTCCAAGAATCTTCGCTTCCGCTATAACCGGCTGCTCTGGGGAGGCCTGCATTATCAAGGATTTTTTGAGCACCCTCTACCTTATCCTCAAAGATATCACACAGAGCCACTATTTTGGTTCCGGGAATATGAGTAAAACGTCTAACTGCACCTGGTCCACGCATTCCTAATCCGATAAAACCAACTCGTACAGTATCAATTTCTGGAACTGTTAGTCCAAGAACATCCTTTTGTCCTGCAGGACGTGCAGGAACATTAGTTTGAATAGGCTCGAACGTTCCTTTACCAGCTGTTGAGCCGTTGGGAGTGCAGCCAACTAATAAAACTGATGCCAATAATATGGCAAGGGTAATTAAATTCTTTTGCATAAAATGTATTATAATAGTTTGAAAATGAAATATTTATCTCTTTAATAAGTATTTAAAATGTAACTTCGGTTCTATCCCCATCATATGATAGAGCAAATACCTTAATCTTATCATTCATGGTCTGATCAATTGTAAATACACTTTTATTTGAAGCGAATAAAAGTTTTTCATCTTGATAAACTTCAAATGCTACTACATTTTCCCAACCCTTCATAGTTAAAGTTGAATTATTTGCTGATGCTGATCCTTTTTTAACGTGCAGACGATTTTTAAAGATTTCAACATTTGAATCACAAATATACTCAGCTTTATCAATTAAAGAAGGATAATTCTTCAATTTTATTTCAGATATTACTTCATCTATTTGATTTTGTGTAATAAAGAAACGTCCTGCGCCATAATCATCAATTATTTCATCATAAGGTGATAGATATCCCCATTTATAAAAGAAATCAGTCAGATCGGTTTTTGTGATATCACACATCATTTTAACGAATTCAAGTTGCTGCTCACCGGCTGTTGCTTTATTGGGTGATATACGCACTTTTTCATAAAGATCTTTATAAACATCTGTCTCTCTTAATACATTTGAGAAGTATAGCTGCAGCTGCCACAATGAGACAAGCTTACAAAAAACATCTTCTTCACCAGGGTGTGGAGTATTGTGAACAAATGAACTATAGTATGCCTTCTCATATCTATTATTGAATCTGCCCATATCCTCAGATTCTAAGCGTGAATCGTTACCCCATTGTGTTTGTACATACATAGAGTGAACATTATTTGTTACCTCGGTCATACCACGCCATAGGAATCCGGGACGGGTTTGAAACGTGTGCCCCATCTCATGCGCAGGCCCCCAAGGCTCTGATTTTAATTTACTCAAGCTAAGAATAGCTTCTGAAGTACCAGAATTATAGGCAGTTCTGTATGAAGTTGCATACATGTATGAGTGATACATAACATGAAAATATGCTCTGTTCACTGTAGGACGATTATATTTCATTAGTCCCATAAAATCAGCCTCTAGTCGTACAAGATCATCATAGGCTTCTATTAGTTCAGGACCGTTAGAAGAAGCGTATTTAATAAAATCTTGTGTAGGGAAAGTAAGATGTGCATATTCTCCAAGCACATCGAAATATTTATCACCTGCTTCGTTCAGTAAACGAGTCCAATCTGATTTTTCATGCTTCTGAGAATCATAGTACCCATTTACTTTACCTGTAGCAAAATGCACTTTAATACTAGGAGCACTCTGATAATCTGGTGTGTGATAAAACAGGTATGCTAATCCATCATTTCTAACTTTAAGTTTATTTAATCCAGGAGAAAGTGGATAAAATGAAGCATTATTATAGCCATCTCCTCCAGGTAAATCGAGGTTTTGTATCTTCAAACTAATTGGATATCCCTCCGTTTCACCAACAAAAACTACTAAGTCTTCATTTCTTGAAACACTAATCCCTGTAGGATTGTCAAGCAAGCTAAGAGTAGACGTTTTATTCTCTTTAGCCCATGCATCGGGGTGAGGCCATGCCTTATACTCCTGAATTCTAAATTCATCAGGATAAGTACCCATAAACATATATAAAGCAATATTTCTGTATAGATTGCTAGAAATCTCCTCTATCTCTTTCAAGGTTACACCAGGTTTCAACTCTGAGCATGTATTATCAGTAAATATTGAAAGTGGATTAAAATTTTCTGTGTTAAATCTATAAAACTCCATTTCAGCACATGAAGCAAAACCTTGCCCATCGCCCGATCCAGAGTTTACAATAAATCGAATTGCAGTTGGATTTAATAAAGGCTCATCAAAAACCACCTTAGTTGCTGAACCTGAACCCATAAAATCAAAGTCCACAATCTTCACAAATGAAGGATTAGATTCGGTTGTAGCCCATATCTCAACTTCTTTAAAATTACCGTTCGCACCACTAGTACGTGGATGATAAACCAGATAATCTATAGATTCTTGTTCAATAAAATGATAATCTAAAGTAATAGGGAAATAATCAGAAGCACTATTACCCCAATTTGAGTGATAAATAGTTGAATAATCACCATCAAACGATTTCTCAATCTCTCCACCAGGTTGGTAAGAACTGGCTGAAGCACTGCTAACAGGAACTTTAATATCATCCAGAATATCATCTCCAGAACCACCTGTATAATCTTCTAAACCTTCCTGAACTATATAAAACTTTTTCTCTAGAGTTCCGTTGTTCTGTTTAATTGTCAACTCTGCTCTTCGTTCAGAATTTTCAGTATTCCACTCTACCTGAAACACTTTCTTGTCCATAACCATATTTGAAGAACGAGTTTCGTCTTTAAGTATTACCCAAGATACATCAGAGGGTATTATTACACTATACTCTATATTAGAAGTAATCTCAAGTTCTATCTCTCCACCATCTGCAGATATTGATGTGGTTTCAGTTGAAAGCAATATAGCCGGTTCTGTTCCAAACTGTTCAACAACTATTGTTTCAGTCAAATCTTCAGTAAAGACTTTAATCTCACCTTTTCTAGATCCGAAATGGCCATTCTCTGTAACCACAATTACCAATACTCCACCTCTTGGTGTGGCTTCTAACCAAGATGTTGCGTCTGCTTGAACCGAGGCACTCCAGTTGCTACTGTTTGATTTTACTGTAACTTCAGTAACATAGGCGCTGGCATTGAAATTTACAGTTTTTTTCTCTATTGTAAGAAATGGAGGTGTATCATCCTGCTTATCGCTACAGTTGTAGAGATTAAGCAATATAAATGTAAATATTAATATTATCTTAAAAAAATGCGGCTTCATAAAAATAAATCTCTTATTCTATTTTACAAATTCTAATCTTGCAATAATGTGATATCTACTTTAGGTTTTGGTAGTTTCATTTTAGCTATTGCAGCTTTAGTTGCATTAACCTCCTCTTCCAAAATATTATAACGATATCTCCCATAATCATTTATATCTAGCTCACCTACATAGAAGAATCCCCATCTATCGAAAAATTCAGTAAGATCAGTCTTAGATACTTCACTTGCTAATCGACAAAACTCCAACATATTCAGATAGTCTTTGCTCCTATCGCCCCCTCCTAATGGTTCTTGATTACGCATTGCAATCATCAAGTCGGGATAAAAATCAGGGTATCCATGCTCTGAAAAATATAAATGTAATTGCCAAAAAGGCACAAGTCGTTGAAATACATCAGTGTTTTTGCCTCCACCATATTGATTACCATCTTCATTTTCACCAGGAAATGACATATATGATATGCCCTTGTCAAGAATAGTTTCCCTGGCTTCCTCATACCTGTTTTCTGCAAATATCCTGCTCTTATTGCCAAGCATTGTTGTAGAATAAAGAGTTAGTATATTATTACTTACCTCTGTCATTCCTCCCCAGGTAAGTTGTGGACGCATTTGTAGTACATGACCCAATTCGTGGCTAAAGCCCCAACAAGGATCACCTTTAATTATACTTTCGGGATCGGCAACGAGTCTCATTGCCCAATCGATATAAGCCACACCATCTACATCACGAAACATATAGTAGTGATAGTTTATTCTTGCAAGTACTCTATTCTTTGGTGATATGCCCTCTTTTTTCCAACCTATAAATTCACGCTGCAATGCTGCTATTGTATCGAAGTTGTTAATCAAATCAACTCCTCTGTCATATGCAAACCTTTTAAGACTATCTACAGGAAAAGCAACTTGTGTATACTTTCCTCTAATATCCATAATAGGGCTAATGGCATTATCAAGTAAAGCACTAAAGTCACTGTTTGTATCACCTCTGTTAATATCAAAATAGCCGTTTACCTTTGCAGTAGGAAAATGAACAGTTATTGGTTTATGGTTATCAGGATTGTCATTAGTAAAGTATTGAATATAAGCGTGGCCTGTTTTTTCAATATCAACAATGTTTGCTCCTTCTTTTAGTTCATAAGTCTTACTATGCAATCCCCACCCAGCAGGATCCTGTTCAGGCTTAATTCCTACAGGTGCTTTTCTGGTCCAATCAGGTATAATTAACTTTATATCATTACCATTAGTCTCGCCAACAAAAATTATATTCTCTCCTTCATCAAGTATCAGACCGGTTATACCCTCGTATTTACTAAAACCATCACCAATACGCATCCTTTCTCCTAACACTTTAGGATGAAGATATGGCTCGTATTCGGCCAGTTTTAGTCCTGGATTATATTGTTCTTTATTCATCTTTGAGGCCAACTCCTTTAGAACAGGGTTTTTCATTCTTCTAATATTCCTTTTCCGAACACCTTTCTTTAAATGTGTTGCTGCAAGATCACCAAAAACAGCAATATCTGAAGCTTCTATCTTTCCGTTATTCTCTGAGCTAAAAACTTCACTCTGAAATAAAAACAAAAAAGAAAGTAATAATAATGAGAGCTTTGACAAATTCATTTTGAATATAGATTAATTAAAAAAAACAAATATCTATCGGAAACATATAAAGTTTCCGATAGATAAATAATTGAAAGAGTATTTAACTACTCAACTCCTCTAACATATATCTCACCCATATTTGCAAATGGTGTACGTCTGCTCTCTGTTATTTCAACCTTCAGGTATCTACCACGAGTAGTAGCTACTTTAAATGTTTGAGCATCGTTTACTTCAGCCATTTCAAATGTTCCGATATGAGTAAAGTTTACATTATCTGTACTTATATAGAAGTTACCTCCTTGCGTATCACGCTGATTAGGTCTTCTTTGCAAGTCAACAGAGGTAACCAGAAGTTCGTTTTGCATATCAATAGTGATATGGTGAGGTAACTGACCTGTACCTCCAGCCCACTGACTGTGCCAGTATGTTGCAGGATTACCATCTAGTACTGATGCTGCAGTACCGTTATTTGCACCTTCTCCAGAAGCTTCTTCAGATGAAAAATCAACAATTGTCCATCCTGTTCTGTTAAAACGCATTGCAGGTTTTGAAACATGCACATAGTGTACGTTCTTCTCTGTATCAGGACTGAATTTTGATGTACTGCTAATGCTAATAGGTAGCAGAAAATCGTCGTAATCAATTAAGTCAGCGTCTAGTTCAATAGAAACTTTTACTGTCTTTTCGCCATTTGCTATAACAGCAGGTACAGGAGAAATTGTATAACTACCTTCAGGTAGCAAAGGTAGATTTGAACCATTAGATAAATTATATTCATCTACTAGTTCGGGTTCTACCGTAAGATCAACTGATATATCCCAATAATTATCAAAATCAACCTGAAGAAGTACATCTTCTTTATATACAGTTTGTGTTCCAACCTCAATTGTGAATTTCGTTTCTGAAGATCTAAAATATATAAGCGGCTCTCTTATTATAGGTTTAATAAAAGAAGTCAACTTCTCTTCAGTTGTCTCTAGCGAAGCTCCCGAAAGTTTTACAGGGATTACATATTCAGAACTGTTTTCTTCGTCAAAATCAGCAATCTGATCAATCAAATCATACTCAATTGAAATATCAAAAAATTCCAACCTGCTGTCTGTATCGAAGCTTACACTCTGATTATTTAAATTGAAGCAGTTATCTGGTAATCTCTTGTAGCCTGTATTATTTGCACTGTTATAAGCAGCTAATTCTGCTTCACTCATTATGCTCAGCTGAGCATTCGCTGCAACATCGTCTATTCCCGATTTACTAACACCCAATTTAAAAATAAATGGTTCACCTGTTTTGTAAATTAACAGGTCTATACTTCCACTCTGAGGAATATATAGTTTAGACGGTGATATATAATCAAGTCTATGATCACTACAAGAAGCAACTCCCAGTAATAATACAAGACTTATTATTACAGATATATATTTATTCATTTTGAAGTTTTTCATATTACCATTCATAATTTTGAGTTATCATTTCATTTCTGTCCAATTCTCTTTGGTGAAATGGATACAAGTAATGTTTAGGTTCAAATACACGTGTTTCAAAAACAGTTCTCTCCCAGAAAGTATCTGGAGTAGTTGAGGCATTTGGAGAAGGTGCACTTGAAGTAGTATTCATTCCCCACATTGGACCGCCGTCTACTTGCTCTGCAATCATCCAAGTTCGTGTATCAAAGAATCTCTTGTTTTCAAACGAAAGTTCTACTCTTCTTTCTTTTCTTATCAACTCACGCATAGCACTCTGATTTCCTATTGCTTCAGGATAAACCTCTTCTATATTTGGCACACCTGCACGCTCACGAATCTGATTAAGATATTTTACTATATCTGCATGTGCTGGATCATATTCATTAAGTGCTTCTACATAATTAAGTAGAATTTCAGCATATCTGAAAACTGGCCAAGTAAAATTACCCCATTGTCCACCAGAAGTGTTAAGTGCCGGATCGGTCCATTTACGTAACATATAACCTGGTTTTGGATAGTCATGACTTATACCTCCACCTGAATTGCCATTGAAACCGAAGTTTACAGTTGCATTAGAGCCTGTGTAAGGCAATTTACTACCACTCCACAATACAGTAGCGTAAAACCTTGGTTCACGATTCAAATACATATTGTAAGTTCTTTTCACACCTCCCTTATCAAGGGGATGTTCAAAATTAGAAAACCCTTCTTCGTTATACCCTGAATTAGGATCAACAACAGGTGTTCCATCAGATTCATAGCCAGTTATAGGATATACACCATTGTTCATAGCATATGCATCTACTTGCTGTTGTGTTGGTCCAACACCACCATAAGCTACACCTCCGGCAATACGTGGAGTTGTATGTACTCGTGCATAATATCCACCTTTGTATCTACCCCAAATAAGTTCATTATTCCATAATTCAAGGAATACACCCTGATATGATTTTAATGGATCGATTTCTCCGTTAGTTTCTACTGTATAGAGTTCGTACTCATTCATATCGATGATCTCTTTTGCAGCAGCAGCGGCATCCCTCCATCTGTCTACGTTGACATTAGAAATGCCTGGGAACAACTCTTTTCCGTCTTCATTTTGTATATTTGCATATAAACTGTTACCATTGAATAAAGGTCTGGCATAAAATAAAGACAGCTCAGATATTATTGCTTTACATGCTCCTTTAGTTGGTTTACCGTAATATTGAGGTGTTTGTTCTACCGGAAGTAGTTTTTCACACTCTCTGAGTTCTGAAATAATATATTCAACGCATTCATCCATACTGTTTCTGGGACGTTGCAAGTCTGAAATTGATAGATTAAAATCCATTAAATCATCTCCAAGAATCATTACAGGGCCATATAACTGTACTAGTTGATAGTAGTAGTATGCTCTAGCAAAACGAGCTTCAACTGGCCACTGCTGTCTTTCAATATCTTCCAAATCTTCAGCTGGTGCATCTGGTGCATTTTGCATAAAAATTGTTGCTTCACGTATACCGCGATAATATTGAGCCCATTTTTGATATGGTACGTTAGAGGGGTTCCATGTACCAAAGTTCATCAGTCTGTAACCTCTATTGTATGTTGCAGATCCTTCATCAGATGCTCCTATGAAAGGATGACCATCCACCATTTCATCTGGTGATGTCATATATCCCCAAACATTACTCAATGCTTGCTCTATAGTTGCTCTTTTCTCCCATATTTTAGGGAAACTCATTGGTAGATCCTCCTCTTTGTCGAGATAGCTTTCGCATGACACCAAGCTAGTAGCTAAAAAGAGGATTATTGTCCACAAATTTATTTTATTTAACTTCATAATTTTCAATGTTTTATTTAACGGTAGTGATTAAAAATAAATATTTAAACCAAGCGTAAACATCTTATTAGGAGGATAAGCTGCTCCTTCACCGCCGCCTCGCTCAGGATCCCATAATTTAAATTTACTAAATGTAAGAAGATTATTTCCAGACATGTAAATTCTAAGATTACTCACATAGAAATTCTCAGTTAATCTACGAGGTAATGTATAACCAACCTCTGCATTTTTCAGTCGCAAAAAGCTTGCGTCATGCATTCTGAATGTTGAATTTCTGTTATTATTCTGGTTGTTTTGAATATCTAAACGTGGATATTTAGCATTAGGGTCAGGATTTTCTTCGGTCCATCTATTGTTATAAACATCTTCGTTTATAGCTGAACGAGTTAAACTACCCGAATTAAAACCATATATAGAACCACCATTTATGAATAATGATGTTTTTGCAATACCTTGAAAGAACAGTGACGCATCAAATCCATTCCATTGTGCATTAAGACCAAAACCATAGTTTACTTGTGGAACTGCAGGGTAACCTATTGCAATTTCGTCAGAAGAATCTACAATACCATCACCATTCACATCAAGATATTTAATATCACCGGGACGTACAGTTCCATAATCTTGTTTTGGACTATTATCAATCTCTTCCTGACTTTCAAAAAGACCTAGTGCAACTAAACCAAATGGTTGACCAAATGGTTTACCAATTCTGTTTCTATATTTGTAATTCCAGTCGGGCTCATCATTATCAATTATTATGTTTTGCGAGTATGTAAAGTTACCCAATGCCGATAATTGTACTTCTCCTACTTTACGATCAAATTGCAGAGATGCATCAAAACCTTGATTCTCCATCTTTCCAACGTTAACCCATGGTGTCGTAGAAAGTCCAACGAGGTCGGCTAGACCCGCTCTTTGCATAAAAATTCCATCTCTTTTTTCCTGAAAATAGTCAGCCTCAATCTTAAGAGCATTGAAGAACTTAATTTCTGCACCTACGTTAAATTTGTATGCTTGTTCCCAACTTACAAATGGGTTTGCAGGCTCTCCCATCCTAATTCTTCCTGGCCCGTACTGACCGGTACTTCCAAATCCGTAGTTGTTACCTTCTGTAATAATTGTCTCTTCGTAGATAAATCTACGTCCACCACCAATTTGATCATTACCTACCAGACCATAAGACGATTTAAATTTTAAAACATCAACTACATCTGCAAAAGGGGCCCAGAATTCTTCATTTGATATAAGATAACCAATTGCACCCGCAGGGAAGAAACCAAATCTCTGCCCGCGTGCAAAGTTCTCACTTCCGTTATACCCCATGTTAAACTCAGCAAAATATTTATCATCAAGTGAATATGTTACTCTACCAGCTACACCTTGAGTTCTGTATGGCAAACTTCCAATTCCATCACCTGCATTTAGGTAATTTGTCTGTTTTTGATTATACAGCATTAGGGCACCAAAGCGATGTCTTTCATCTAATACTTTATCGTAGTTGATAGATCCCTCTAAGTAATAAGTACGACGACCGTCTAAACCTCTTGAGTAACCCAATGACTCCTGCCCTCTGTTGGTTTCGTTATACTCAATCTCTCCCTCTTCGTTACGACCAGTAGCTAGCCATTGCTGTGGGTTGAAATCTCGTGTAATTGTTCCAGAGTTGTAAGCATCCCACGAAAATTTAATATTAGCTCTTAATCCTGGAGTAATTAATTCACTTAAGTCTTGAGTTACACCTATCAAAGACTGAGCTGAGTTCCAGTAGTCATTAGCATAACCTGAGTGCATCAAGAGGTTATATGGATTAAATCCTGACCCTGCTTGAGGCCCAGAGAATTTACCATCAGAATAACGATCTGGAAATGCATTAGGTGATGTAGCAAAAGCATATCCCCAAATATCACCCATAGAAGCTCCAGGTCGGCGTCTTGTTTCGTATACGTTAGCTAAATTTACATTCAGCACGGTAGTTGATGTAAGATCTAGGTCTACGTTTGCACGGAAATTAATTTTCCTATAATTAAGTGATGAATCATAGCTGTTATCTTGTTCCGTTTTAAAGATAGAACCTTCGTCATAAACTGATCCTGCTATATAATATCTTGCTAAGCTACCACCACCAGAGATATTCATATTCACACGAGTGTTTTGAGCAAGATCGTTATAAAGACTTTGAACCCAATCAACATTAGGATATAAATCGGGATCTGTACCATTTCTATAATGATCTATTACATCTGAAGTATAGTAATTGCTATTTGAAGCTTCATTATACAACTCAGCAAACTGAGCCGAATTAACCATTTTAGGTAGTTTGGTTGGACCAGTGAAACCCTTTTCTACTCTTAGGTTCACTCTTGGTCTTCCCTCTATACCACTTCTGGTTGTAATAAGTA
>CAZSBA010000043.1:16484-19561 GCA_964605035.1 uncultured Proteiniphilum sp.
ACTCTTAGGTTCACTCTTGGTCTTCCCTCTATACCACTTCTGGTTGTAATAAGTACTACACCATTAGCACCCCTTACACCATAAACCGCAGTTGCAGTAGCATCTTTCAACACCGAGAAAGACTCAATATCTTCAGGATCAACTAAGTCGAGGTCTCTTTCTATTCCATCTACTAATACCAAAGGATTTCTATTAGCCCCAAACGTTGAAATACCGCGAATGTAAAATTCTGATCCAGCTCCAGGTTCACCTGAACGAGTTACTGAAACAACTCCGGCCAAACGACCTGCCAGGACGTTACTTATCTTACTTGAAGGAACTTTTAATTCATCTATATTAACCGTAGAAATTGCACCAATAACACTCTCTTTTGTTTGTGTACCGTAACCAATTACAACAACTTCATCTAGAGTAGCATCTGATGCTTCTAGTTGAATAACACCAAGATCTGTTCTGCTGCCGACTTCAATCACCAACTCCTCATAACCAATGTAAGTTACTACAAGTACTGTTGAGTTATTTGATATTGGTATCGAAAAATTCCCATCTATATCTGTTACAGTACCTTTAGCACTTTCTCTAATCCAGATGTTTGCACCAATAACAGTTTCTCCTGTTTGAGCATCAACTATCTGTCCAATCACATTTCTTTCGGGTGCTTGATTTACGGAAGCAACACTTACTGCCTTCTTGGCAATAATAATATTATTCCCTCTCACCGAAACTTCATACTCGCTTAACAATGTATTTGTAAGCTCTTCAATGGATTCAAACTCAGTATCAACATTTACTGTTTTAGTTACATCCACATCTTTGTTGTTATACACAAACTTATAGTCAGTAAGTTTTTCAACCGTAGCTAATGCCTCTAATAGAGTTTTATTATTCAACTTTAATTCAATAAGCTCACTCTGTGGCATTGCGTTTAAGTGTGCAGAGATTAAAAATACTCCTAATAGTAGGAATTGTTTCGTTCTGCTTTTTAATTTTAACAATAAACAATTTTTCATTCTAATTAATTCAAATATTAATCTTGATTTAAATTTCTCATTATAATTTTATTTAACATTACTTTAAATGCTTAATAGATTTGGTAGTTTTTTATTTCATTCTCATAGGCATAATTATATTTCTAAGTTAAAAGTTATGTTTTGGGTATTACTTCAATTTAGTATTATTGCGTTTTGACTGTTTACATACCAATTAAAAGGAACAATTTGAGAAAGCAAGAACAGTATTTCATCTATAGGTTCTTCATTAACGGTTAATGACACAGGTATTTCTAAGATTCTTTGATTGTTGCATACAATATCAACATTATACCGTTTCTCAAGTTGAATTATAAGTTCACTCATGGGTATATTTGTAAACGTGAGTTCATCCTCTATCCAGCCGGTATATGAACTTGCATTTACTGTTTCTACTCTAGAAGTACCTTCAATACTGTTATAGACAAATAGTTCATCAGGATTTAAATTGAGGGTATTACCAGTATTATTTACCATAACACTCACGGCACCCGACTCTAACACTGTTTGAGCAACATCAGTATCGATTCTGTCATTAACAAGAAATGTTGTTCCTAAGACTTCAATTTTTATTTTAGATGTCTCAACTGTAAAATTTTCTCCTCCCGAGTTAACTACATCAAATAGAGCTTCACCTGTTAGTTTTACATTGCGTGATTTTTCAAAACTTTTAGGGTAGCTAATTGAGCTATGAGCGTTTAACCAAACATGTGAGCCATCTGGCAGTATCACCTCCTTTTTTGTTTCGTCGGAGGAAAAGGTTAGTTCTTTATCTCCTAATAAATGGATGGGAGTAAATAATTGTAGAGTAATAAGAAACAATGCTACTGCAGCAACCGAACTTGTTGTCCAGCTAATTAATTTACGTGTCCTATTCTGCTTTTGTTTTTTTATAAGTTCATCAAATTTTGTTTTAGCATAACTCTTGTCTTGTAATAATATGTTAGATGCTTCCCATGTTAACGCAAAATTTTTGAAAACATTTTCATTTTCTTTTGATTTAAGTATCCACTCTTTCAAAATACTTCTCTCTTCATCAGACATTAAATCATTATCAAGATACCTGATAATCAAGGTGTAATATTCATTCTGTTTAGACGATTCTAATGGCATAAAGTAAATTATGTTTTATTATGTACTATAATAACACGAATGAATTTATATATACCCTACCCTAAAATTCATTTATTTTATTAATCAATCACATTTTTTCTCTCAAAAACCCATACATAGTTCTTTCCTAACCATTACTTTGCTCTTACCTCGCTCTATTAAACTTCTTTTATAATAGAAGAAAGTAAGACCTAATTAAGTTTAATTTTAGATTAAAGACGGGAAGGATTAAAGAGATGCTATAGATTATATCCAACTTTTTGCAGATATGAATTTAAAGATTGCAATGCAGTTGAAATGTGTTTTTCTACAGTTTTTATACTAATATTTAGTTTCTCTGCTATTTCTCTATTTTTAAGGTTATCATGACGACTAAGCAGAAAGACTTCTTTACATCTTACTGGCAGACCGTCTATAATTTTTGTTATTTCACTCTCAAATTCAATCATATTTAGCTCGTCATGAGAAGTGAAAGTAGAGTACAATAAATCTTCAAGTACGGTTGTGTGATTAGAAAAGGGAATATTTTTGTTTTCAGAAAGTTTTAGAAAGTCAATGCTTCTGTTATATGCTACTTTATATAAATATGGTTTTATAGATTTAGATATATCAACATTTTTCCTATTTATCCACAGATCTGTAAAAACATCTTGAATAATATCTTCTGCAGCAGAACCGTCGCCCACAATACGAGAAGCAAATTTCATCAATACGTTATAGTATTTTAGATATATTATTTCGAATTCTATTCTACTCATTTCAATGCACAAACAATCACAACATGGTCATAAAAGTCTGTTATGCTCTCTATATTTAAAATAATTAGTAATACATAAACACATCTTCAACAACCTCAATTTGAGCTACAAAGATATATAACCTAGTTAATATAAACAATTTTAAAAAATTAAATATTCGGTTGTAATATACTAAACA
>CAZSBA010000044.1:0-19497 GCA_964605035.1 uncultured Proteiniphilum sp.
TCCTTTTAAGGGCAAGGTTGTGCTCTACCAACTGAGCTACTTCCGCAATATTTTACTCCAAAATTCGGTGCTCGCTTGCACAGTTTGAATTTGCGACTGCAAATGTAAAAATGTTTCTCTAATTTTCAAAGCATTTTGAAGAAAAATAATCAATTATGTTGCTTTTTTTCTTCAAAATGCTCTTTTACTCAATTTATGCTATTTAATAACCTGAATAGTTAGTGATAAACTCTAAACTCATCTTGATGTAAAAGCATTACATTATAAGGTTTTAACGAAATTTTCTCTTTAGCTGCCGGTCCGTACACTGCATTTCCTAGCCCCACCATTCCTCTTCCTGGTATAGAGCTACCATAAATAGTTATATACACTGAACCACACTCTTCACATTCTGCTTTTCCATCATCTTTAGGAGTAACGAGTATATTCTTTTTTCCTTCGTATGGACAACTCAAATCATATGCAAAAATTGAACTTCCTGTATTATCGGTAACAACCAATAGTCCTCCATAACCAAACCTATCACTATCCAAACGCCTATCTTTTTCAGTAAACGTCTTATGAGCCAGCCAATTCTTTAAAATATTATCACGGCTATTCAACATTAATGTAAAGTTAACTGGTGCATTGGGTATATTATTGTGAGGTATCTGATCGTCACAAGAAAAGAAAATAAAAAGTAGTAATACTAATGAAAGAAAATACTTCTTCATAATGTAGCACCGTCAAGTATTGTATCAATTAGATTCAATTCATCTTCAGTAAACGATAAATTATTCAAGGCATTTAAATTATCTTGCATCTGAGCTACATTTCTTGATCCCACGATAAGTGATGTTACAGTAACATTTCTTAATGCCCATGCAAGAGCCATTTCAGCCATTGTTTGGCCACGTTCTTTAGCAAGCCTATTTAGTTTCTTCACTTTTTCTACCAATTCAGAAGTAACCTGCTGTTCTCTTAAAAACCCATTAGGGTTTGATGCTCGAGATTGCTTAGGAATTCCATTTAGATATTTATCTGTAAGCAACCCCTGTGCTAAAGGAGAGAAAGCAATAAAACCAGATCCATTATCCTCAACAATTTTTAGAATCTTTTCTTCTGGTTTGCGATTAAACATGCTATATTTATCTTGAAAAATAAGACAAGGCACATCTCTCTCACTAAGATAGTTCATAGCAATTAACGCCTCTTTTGGGGGATATTTAGATATACCAACATACAGTGCTTTTCCTTGTCGCACAACATCAACCAATGCCTGCATGGTTTCTTCAACAGGTGTATTAGAGTCATATCGGTGAGTATAGAATATATCAAAATACTCAAGACCTGTTCTCTTCAAGCTCTGATTAATACTAGCTATTATTGATTTTCTTGAAGATCCGTCTCCATACGGACCATCCCACATCAGATGACCCGCTTTGGAGGATATAATCATTTCATCGCGATGCGAAGAAAGGTCCTCCTTTAATATCTTACCAAAATTAATTTCAGCAGAACCTGGAGGAGGTCCATAATTATTTGCTAGATCAAAATGAGTGACCCCCTCTGAAAATGCGTACTTAATCATTTCCCGTGATGTATCGAAATCATCAACAAATCCAAAATTATGCCATAAGCCTAAAGAAATTCTAGGTAGCTGCAAACCACTTTTGCCACAATATTTATACTTCATAAGATATAATTTTTATATTAATCAATACTGAAATAAGTGTATTCTAATGCATCTTCTTCTCAATTTCCTGGTCACTCAACAGGCTTATAATTTTTTGCCCTTCGGGAGTAAAAGACGGTGTACTTGTTGCAAATAACTGACTTACTATAATCAACATCTCTTCTGCTGTTAATGTTCTCCCATATGGAATTGCTGTTGAGTATGCAAGAGACAAAGCTATAGATTCTTGAATTTCAGATTTAACGTCACTTCCAGTTTCTATACTTTTACCTATCATTGAATGAATTAACTTAGTTGGGTTTCCATTATCTATTTCACTAGGCACTCCCTGTATTGCATAGCAGTTATTCCCTAAATTGTTTAGTTCAAAGCCTAAAGCTTCAATATCATCCATTACAGATGGCAATGCAGCAGCCTCAGAAATTGAAAGTTCAATAATATCTGGGAAGAGTACCCTTTGTGAAACACCTTTATTCAATTTAATCTGTTCTAAATATTTATCAAAAAGTATTCTTACATGAGCTTTGTGCTGATCTATTATCATTAAACCTGATTTTACAGATGTAAGTATATATTTTTGCTTGAATTGATAATGTTCCGGAAAAAGGTCCGATTCAACATTGCTATTGCTATGTTCCGACTTAAATAGAGTTGGTGAAGATCTATCTGATTCTATAGCCTCTTCTGTCTGAAGGTCTCTCTCATTTTCAAAACCACTATAAAGTTTCTCCCATTCAAACATGGGAGCTGAAGACTTATGAGTTTCCTGAGAGGGCTTGTTAAAAGGATTATATGAAGGATTTAAATTCACTTTTGGCATAGAGACATTACCTTTTGGATCGTACAAGGGTATTTCAGGAGCATCGTCTCTATCAAAATCAATTGAAGGGACTGCATTGAATTTACCCAGAGACTCTTTAACGGTAACCATAAGTATTTGCCATAAAGCTTGTTCATTCTCAAATTTAACTTCAGTTTTAGTTGGATGTATATTTACATCTAAGGATTCTGGATTGACTTGAAAATAAATAAAATAGCTTGGCTTCTCCTTTGGAGATATCAACTGTTCAAAAGCAGTTGTTACAGCTCTGTGAAAATAGGGGTGACGAATAAACCTATTATTTACAAAGAAAAACTGACTCGCTTTTGTTTTCTTTGCAAATTCGGGACGTGAAACATATCCGTATATTTTCCCTAACGTAGTCTCCTCCTCTATCTCTATCAGTTGCTGTAAAATATTTTTTCCTTCAAGCTGAGCTATGCGATATCTTAGACCCGATTTGGGCAAACGAAGAGTCTCAATATCATTTTCAATAACAACAAACTCAATATCTGGATGTACTAATGCTATTCGTTCAAGTTCTGTGAAAATATTACGTCTTTCGGTTTCATTTGATTTAAGAAACTTTCTCCTTGCAGGAACATTAAAGAAAATGTTCTTAACCGAAATTGATGTCCCCACTCCACAAGCAACAACCTCCTGCTTCTCTAATTTTGAACCAGATATCATTAATAGGGTACCTAGCTCATCCTCTTTTTGTCTGCTCTTCACCTCTAACTGCGAAATTGCGGCAATCGAGGGTAATGCTTCCCCTCTAAACCCCATGGTTGTAAGAGAAAAGAGATCTTCAGAACTTCTAATCTTTGACGTTGCATGTCTCTCAAATGCCATTCTTGCATCAGTAGGAGACATTCCTTTACCGTCATCTGTTACCTGTATTAAGCTACGACCGGCCCCTTTAATTAAGATCTGAATATGTTCTGCACCAGCATCAATAGAGTTTTCAACAAGCTCTTTCACAACAGATGCGGGGCGTTGAATTACCTCACCTGCAGCTATTTGATTGGCAATAGAATCAGGTAATAGATGAATAATATCTGACATGATATAAAAAATTAACGTAAGAGCCAAAAAAAGAAAACTGCAATTAAAATTAATACAATTAAAATTAGCAACCCATTATTGGTGAAGAAAGAATTTCTTCCTTCCTCTACCCTTTCGTGGCGTTTTTTTAAATGTTTTGTCTGTGATACAAACTCTGTCTTATAATCTTTTTTCTCTTTAACCTCCTCTTCAGATAAAACGCCCATTTCCCTCTTCACAGAAATAATCCTCTTCTGTATTCTCTCTTTTCTGGCTTCTTCATCCGGATCAAAGAGAATTGGTTTATAGTTGAATTTTCGTGGTTTCCTGTTATTATAGAAAAAGAATCTTGCCATAGCTTATTATTTTTTTTATAAAGTAACATCCTCACGCTCAAAACGTCTTTGAGGTTGCTCATCAACATCACCTATTTCTCTAATATTAGGTCTGAAAATATCAAATGAATTCAATGGACGAAGATAATCTAACCATACAAACCCTTCAAGCCGTTTTTGTTCAGGTAAAAGTTGAGGAATAGGTGTGCTAACACCTGAAGGTGTGGGCCATAATAATAATTTTTGAAGTTTGTCTTCTTTAATATCCATCGATAAATAGGGACTTTCGGTTTTATTCATCGCAATAACAGTGCCGTCATCCTCTACCAAGTAATAAAGAGACATAGCACTACCTTCAACAAGTACATTATATATTTCTCCATTATAAAAAAACGCTGTCATTTCTCTGCCACTCATCTGATTATACTGATCATCTACGCCTCTGTCCTGAATTGCCAAAGCAAATTCTTTTATGTGTGCTTTTTCAACAGTTGAATCGTTTAGATACACATCAATCTGGTAACCTAGTATCTGATTACTCTCATTCCATAGAACTGGATTTCCCAGCATATAAATTATTGAATCTTGCGACGAATAGTGCAAAGAATCGCAAACCCCTTGGAAATCAGACCTCCAAAACCTTACGTCATGGAACGCCTTTACATTTCTGAATATAGAATCAGTAGACATTATTAAAGTATCACCATGCAAAAACAGACTATCCTGTTGTGAATAATCCACAACAAAGGCTGAATCAGTTGCAAGTCCATATTCTGTCTGCTCATTATAAAATCCGTAGTCTCCTCTCAAGATAGTTTTTCTCTCTTTATCTTCAAGATACATATCTCCAAACACCTCTCCTTCACCTGTGAGACGATTATAAAATATGGTATCTCCTATCAGCACTTTCATACCATCGTTACTATACACCTGTGAACGATCCAACAGTCTAGACTCTTCTGTCAATGTGTTATACCACCCCCGATCTGTATATATGTAACCACTATCCGAAACTATCCTAGATGGACCCAATATATCTGCAATTTTAGTCTCAGTATTATACTTTAAGGTATCTGCAAATATTGTATAATCCTCATTTACCAACTTCACGCTATCACTAAAAATTGCCTCCTTAGTATCAGGTGCATATTGCCCCCAATAGGATGTCAGTTCATTTTCATCATCTACTAACATACCACCATCAAAATAGTAGCCTAGATTTGCTATACGATCGTAATCGAGACTATCTGTGAAAAGGGTTGCTGTTTGATCCTCCATTCTTATATTATCTCTCAGCCGTGCAAGACGGGTATTTCCATCATAAAACAGATAATCACCGTATACAAATATGGTATCACCCTGCTCCATTGTTACATTACTAAAAGCCTCAAATGAATTGGTCTGTTGATATAAGTATGCACTATCACAATACATATATGCACCTTCGTGATAGAAGACAACATTGCCAGTTAATACCTCTGCATCTAAACCCTCTCTTTTACTCCAAAGATCGGCCGATCTCAACTCTACAACTCTCACTTCTTGTTCTTGTGCTGGTGGCTGCTGAATTACAAACAGAGGTTTAGGCTCAGCCTTTAAAGTTGAGAATAAGGCAAAAAGCACACTTGCAATAAGAGTGCTTTCACGAATAAAATGTATAAGAAGTTTTTTCATATGTCTTGGCAAAGATTACTATCTCAACCATCCATCATATTTAAATTCACAATTTCTCCACGCAGGATCAATTCGTACGTAAGTTCTATCAATCTTTTCCTGAAGCCATTTATCCACAAGACCTTGCTGACGAGCATTTTCTGCCATCTGCTTAATTACCTGATAGTCGTTATTGATATTTGCTTTGTGACCCTCATTTCTATTAGAAATCTTAACCATTGCTGCTACCTGTCGTCCTTTATCGTTAAGCATCAAAAAAGGCTCTGAAATTTCACCAGCTTTCATTTCACCAGCTATTTTTGCTATGTCCTGATTTAGTTCATTAAGTGCGAAACGAGGCGTACCTCTGTTAGTGCTCCTGTCAGTATTATTTACCATAATACCTTTATTATTACGAGTATCTTTATCCGCAGAAAGATATGAAGCTGCATCATCAAATGAAATCTTACCTTCAATTATTCCACTACGTATTGAATCTAATCTAACTACAGCAGTATCTAGCGATTCTTTTGGCACCCTAGGCTTCATCAATATATGACGAAAATTGGCCATTTCGCCACGTCGTTCTATTAACTGAATAATATGAAATCCATACTCAGATTCAACTACATTTGAAACTTTTGATGGGTCATTTAATGCAAATGCAACATTGGCAAATTCAGGAACAAACCCTGAGCGAGGCATAAACCCAAGTTCTCCACCCTTTATAGCCGAAGGGTCTTCTGAGTATAGCAACGCTAGTGTAGAGAATTCTGTTTCACCACTTGTAATTTGTTCAGTATATTCTCTCAATTGAGCCTTCACCTTGTCAATCTCTTCAAGTGGAATGACAGGTTCTACAGTTATAATTTGCACTTCAAGTGTTGTTTGAATAAAAGGCAAACTGTCTTGTGGTAAACTGTTATAGTATTGTCTGATTTCAGAAGGAGACAACTGGATATTTCCAAAATGCTTCTGTTGCACTCCTTGTATAATCTGCTGTTCTCTTATCTGTTCTCTTAAATCTTCTCTTATCGCAGACAAACTCTTTCCAAAATACTCCTCAAGGCGCTCAACAGAGCCAATAGATGAAATATAATTGTTAACATAATACTCCAAATCACGATTTATATTAGCATCAGACACCTCTATACTATCAAGTTTAGCCTGGTCGAGAAACAGTTTTTGTATAGCTAGCTGCTCAGGAATAAAGCAGTATGGATCTCCTTCTATTCGCTGATTTTGCATAAGTAGTTCTTTCCTGTACTCCTCTACTTCAGATTTCAGTATAGCCTCATCACCTACCACCCATACAATCTCATCAATTACATTGTTTTGAGATATAGCTTGGTGAGATAAAAATATTGAAATAATAAAAAATAAAATCTTCACTGATAAACGCATATAAGAATATTTTTTGTTCAGTCAACTCATCAATAATATAGTTGTAAAAGTAGGTATAAAACCCATAACAGCCAAACAACTCGAAGGTTAAAAGTAGTTATAACAACGCAGAGACGCCAATTACGACGTCTCTGCTAAAATATATAAAAACTTATAGTTCTTAACCTTCAATTGCGGCTTGTGCAGCTGCAAGTCGTGCAATAGGCACTCGGAATGGTGAGCAAGATACATAATTTAGTCCCACTGTGTGAAAGAACTTCACAGATGCAGGTTCACCTCCATGTTCACCACAAATGCCACATTTGAGTGTAGGCTTTACTTCGCGGCCTTTCTGAACAGCCATTCTAACAAGTTGTCCAACACCATTCTGATCAACAACAGCAAAAGGATCTTGTTTCAAAATACCTTTGTCGATGTACATTGGAAGGAATTTTGCTACATCATCGCGACTATATCCAAATGTCATCTGAGTAAGGTCGTTAGTACCAAAAGAGAAAAAGTCAGCCTCTGCAGCAATTTTATGTGCGGTTAAAGCAGCACGAGGAATCTCAATCATTGTTCCAATTTTATATTTAACCGAATCGTTTTTCTCAGCAAAAACCTTCTCAATGGTAGATTCTATTATCTCTTTCTGCGCTTTAAACTCATAAACAATACCTGTAAGCGGAACCATTATTTCCGGAATAGCTGTAATACCATCATTTTTCAATTCAAATGCAGCCTCCATAATTGCACGAGTTTGCATTTCAGTAATCTCGGGGTATAAATTACCCAAGCGGCATCCACGCAGTCCAAGCATTGGATTAGACTCCATTAAGCTTTCAACTCTTTCATGAATATCTTTATAAGAGATATTCATAACCTTTGCCATTTCCATCTGTCCCTTTTCGTCGTGTGGAACAAACTCATGTAATGGAGGGTCAAGGAGGCGAATAGTTACTGGTAGTCCGTCCATCGCTTTAAAAATTCCAATAAAGTCTTTCTTTTGTAATGGTAAAAGTTTTTTAAGCGCATCGCGTCTTCCATCTTCATCTTTAGCAAGAATCATTTCGCGCATCGAAACAATCTTATCCTCTTCAAAGAACATATGCTCTGTACGGCAAAGACCAATACCTTTGGCACCAAAGCTGCGAGCTACTTCTGCATCGCGAGGAGTATCGGCGTTAGTTCTAACGTCCATACGCGCATATTTTTCAGCAATCGACATTAACTCTCTGAAGTTTTCATCAATTTCAGCATCCTGAGTAGCAATCTTTCCATCATAAACGTATCCTGTTGACCCGTCAAGAGAAAGCCAATCACCCTCATTAAAAACCTGACCTTTAATAGTAAGCGTTCTGGTTTTATAGTCTATTACCATGTCATTTGCTGCAGAAACACAGCATTTACCCATTCCACGAGCTACAACTGCAGCGTGCGATGTCATTCCTCCGCGTGAAGTTAATATACCTCGTGCAGATGACATACCTCTCAGGTCCTCAGGTGATGTTTCAATACGGCATAGAATAACATCTTTTCCTTCTTTTGCCCACTGTTCGGCATCATCAGCATGGAAAACAACTTGCCCTGCTGAAGCACCCGGAGATGCTGGAAGTCCGTGAGTAACGGGTTTAGCCTTTGATAAAGCTTTTGTATCAAATACAGGGTGCAAGAGCTCATCTAGTTTTTCTGCATCACAACGCTTCAATACTGTTTTTTCATCAATGTAACCTTCATGCAACAAGTCTATTGCTATTTTTATCATTGCGGCGCCTGTACGTTTTCCACTACGAGTCTGCAATATCCACAATTTACCATCCTGGATAGTAAATTCTAGATCCTGCATATCCTTGAAATAGTCCTCAAGCTTTTGTTGAACTTCAATCAATTCTTGTGCGCATGTTGGCAACACTTCTTCCAATGATGGATATTTCGTGCTTCTCTCCTCTTCTGAGACACCTTGTAATTTTGCCCATCTGCGTGAACCTTCGATTGTTATTTCTTGTGGTGTACGTACGCCAGAAACGACATCTTCACCCTGTGCATCAATAAGATATTCACCATTGAAAATATCTTCTCCTGTAGCTGAGTCACGAGTAAATGCTACACCTGTACCAGATGTTTTACCCATGTTACCATAAACCATTGCCTGAACATTGACAGCTGTTCCCCACTCATCTGAGAAACCATTCATCTTTCTATAAAGTATTGCACGTTCGTTCATCCAGCTATCGAAAACGGCACAAACTGCACCCCATAACTGATCCCAAGGACTTACAGGGAAATCTTTTCCTGTATTTTCTTTAACAGCAGCTTTAAATTTCTTTACCAGTTCTTTAAGGTCATCTGTTGTAAACTCATTATCAAGCTCAATACCTTTTGAAGACTTCATCTCTTCCATTATTTCCTCAAAAGGATCAATATCATCTTTGCTTTGAGGCTTCATTCCCAAAACAACATCTCCATACATCTGAACGAAGCGTCTGTATGAGTCCCAAGCGAATCTTTCATTGCCAGATTTTTTCGCAATTCCTACAACTGCATCATCATTCAATCCAAGGTTCAAAACGGTATCCATCATACCTGGCATAGAAACTCTTGCACCCGAGCGTACTGATACCAAACAAGGATTTTCTTTATCACCAAATTTTGTGCCGGTAAGACCCTCTATTTGTGTTATAGCATTCTCAACCTCTTCTTTCAATACATTTATAACATACTCTTTTCCGAGCTTGTTATATTCTGTACATACTTCAGTTGTAATAGTAAACCCTGGAGGAACTGGCACTCCAATTAGATTCATTTCGGCAAGGTTAGCACCCTTACCTCCAAGAAGGTTTTTCATATCTGCACGCCCTTCGGCTGCTCCGTTCCCAAAGGTATATACTCTCTTTTTTTCCATTTGATTTTAGTTATGATTGTTAACTGTTAAAAAACTACATTAGATCTCAATAATTTTACAAACTTACTAACTTATATTAAAGTACTAATAATGATACTTTTATTATTTATTGCCCATAGATATGTTGTATAACTGAATATTTGGATTTATACTTGTAGGGTTCTCGAGTTGTATATATCCAAATATTTGTTTTAGTGTATCTTCGGGGATATATTTTTCTATTGGCGTACTGTATGTTATATTTTCTGTTATTTTCTTTGGCTGATAGATAGTAGTATCTGAATATACAAGTGTAATTAAAGACGAAAGGCTGTAAACCTCTGATGGCATGACTCCTAAGACGCTATAATCGAAAGAGAAAGTGCTATCTGTTAGTTTTTCTGATATATATATCGAATCTATACTAAACCTTAATCTATTTCTGTTTATACCAGGTGATATGAAAGATATGTTCTTAGGAATATATGACGCAGAATAAACTTCTTCTCCCATGTCAGTAGTCTGAATGCTAACTTGTGCAATCTCATAATCTATTCCAGACTGTGCACGCTTTAGTCTTGCTTTAACCGAATCATTCATTCTCAAATAGAGGTCAATTCTATCTGAGTACCATGATAAAGATGTGTCCCATTGCGACTGGGTAATCCCATTCATTTTAAAAACTTGGTCGATATAGGCTTCCTTCTTATCTGATGAATTGAAATTACTATAATCATTTTCCATTGTAGCTTCTGCTACATAAACTTCATACATTACCTGTTCCATCTTTTTCTTGTTCAGAACTTCTTTGGGTCGGTTCTGACAAGAAGTGATCAAAACACTCACAATTGCGAGTAATAGATAATATGAAACAGATCTAGGTTGCACTTTTATATAAATTTTCTTTTTCTTCTCTATAAAAGAAGTTACTATCTGGATGCTCTGCATCATGCTTCTCACGCTCTGACTTAGAAAGGAGAGAGTACGAAAGTGTTTTTCTATAGAAAAGCAAAAGCAAGATTACTCCTACTGTAATTGCAGAATCGGCTATATTAAAAATAAAACGAAAGAATAAAAAATCCTCTCCTCCAACAAAAGGCATCCATTCAGGGAATGTGCCACTAAATAATGGGAAATAAAGCATATCAACTACTTTGCCATGCAGTAACGTTGAATAGCCCTGACCCCATGGCACCAATGATGCAACATGACCCGGATAACTTGCTTCAAATAATACTCCGTAAAAAATACTATCAATTATATTTCCTACTGCACCTGCAAGTATCAGTGCAATAAAAGAGATGAAACTAGTTTTGTATCTCAGTTTGACCAACTTTCTCATATAAAGTATAATAAAAGTCACAGCTATAATTCGAAAAATAGACAAGAAAAGCTTTCCTCCTGCCTCAATCCCAAATGCCATTCCGTTATTCTCGACAAAATAAATTTTAAACCAATCGGTTATATTATACATGTCGTACAGTTCCATATGGGTCTTGACCCATATCTTGGATAACTGATCTATCAACAAAACAGCAACTACTACAGCAACCGCTATAAATGCCTTTTTACTACTTTTTGAAAAAACTGATGAATTTTCCATCAAACTAACTATCTTCTTTTGCTAGATTTTGCTTCAATGCTTAGAGTTGCGTGTGGTACTGCGCGTAGGCGTTCTTTTGGAATTAAATTTCCAGTCTCTCTACAAATTCCATATGTGCCATTTTCTATACGTACTAACGCAGCCTGCAGGTTTTGAATAAATTTCATCTGACGTTGTGCCAACCTGCCAGCTTCTTCTTTAGAAAGCGTAGAAGCCCCCTCCTCTAATACTTTGTATGTAGGAGATGTGTCAATAGTATCATTACCATCGGCATTTGTTACTGCAGCTCGATAGTTTTCATATTCCTGACGGGCAATATCCAGTTTTTCATTTATTATAGCTCTGAATTCTTCCAATTCCTCGGCTGAATACTTAGTTTTTTTGCTCATAATTTAATATTTTTTACTTTGTGTCTCCACGGAATCAAAGTCCTGTTACAACAACCGATTATTCTTATTGTTCAATTCTTATTTTTTTCACAAATATAGTTATAAAACTAATAAAACTCAACTGTTTCTATATATACTGATGGTCAGCAGCATATCATCAATCTCAATTTCTTCTTCCAGAACATCTTCAACAATAATGATTTTATCGGCCAAAACCTGATTTTTAATGTATAAGTCATTATCAGTAATTGCTTCATCAGTTTTAGCATTAGATGCAATTTTAACTATTACTCTGTCGGTAATCTCAAAATCTTTTGCTTTGCGAATATTCTGAATTCTATTTACCAGCTCGCGTGCTATACCCTCCTTACGTAATTCATCTGATATAGTTATATCAAGAGCAACTGTCAGTCTTCCCTCATTACCAACAAGCCAGCCAGGAATATCTTCTGAAATTATTTCAACATCATCCAAACCAATAGACACATCTTCATCACCAATATTAAGCATGAAAAAGCCTTTGCTTTCGAGTTTGTTGATATCACTGTTATCCATCTCCTGAATCTTCACAGCGAGCTGTTTCATAATTTTACCATAACGAGGACCAAGCTTCTTAAAGTCGGGCTTCACCTTCTTAACAAGCATCTCATTTGCAGAATCCACAAAGAGCAACTCTTTCACATTAACCTCATTCAATATTAATTGCTCAACAGATTTGATATTAAATTTCTGTTTATCATCAGCAACAGGTATCATTATCTTCGACAATGGCTGACGTACCTTTATATTAACCTTACGCCTTAATGATAACACAATTGATGATGCAGCCTGTGCCAAATACATTTGCTCCTCAAGTGATTTGTCAATTCTCGACTCATCAGCCTGAGGGAAATCATCAAGATGAACAGACTCGAGCTTACCATCTACCTCTGCAACAGAAGTTAAATCTAAGTAAAGTCTATCTGCATAAAAAGGGGCAATGGGTGCTATAAGTTTGGCAATTGTAACCAAACAGTGGTAAAGAGTTTGATATGCCGAAAGCTTATCGTCACTCATATCACCACCCCAAAAACGTTTACGATTTAGTCTAACATACCAGTTACTCAAGTTATCATTAACAAAATCTGCAATTGCACGTCCTGCTTTTGTTGGCTCATAGTTATTATAACCTTCGTCAACCTCTTTAACTAGACTATTTAATAATGAAATAATCCATCGATCGATCTCTGGTCGCTTTTCAAGAGCTATTTGCGGATATTGATCACGGAACTCATCTACATTTGCATAAAGTGTAAAGAAAGAGTATGTATTATATAGCGTACCAAAGAACTTTCTGCGTGCTTCTTCAACTCCCTCTACATCAAACTTAAGGTTCTCCCAAGGCGCTGCATTAGTAATCATATACCAGCGTAATGGATCTGAACCATACTTCTCGATTGTCTCAAATGGATCAACTGCATTGCCAAGTCGCTTCGACATTTTATTACCATTTTTATCTAGCACAAGACCGTTTGAAACAACATTTTTAAATGCCACACTTCCCTTCACCATTGATGCAATAGCGTGCAATGTATAAAACCAGCCCCTTGTCTGATCCACCCCTTCTGCAATAAATTCTGCGGGGAATACCTTATTAAAATCCTCATCTGGAAGATGTGGATAAAAAACCTGAGCAAATGGCATTGCACCACTATCAAACCAAACATCAATCAGATCAGATTCTCTATGCATAGGTTTACCACTATCAGAAACCAATACAATATTATCAACATAAGGCCTATGTAAATCTATCTTATCGTATTCTAAATCTCTATAATCATTTAAGTCAAGATCTTTCCAAGGTAGCTCACTCATAAAACCATAGTCGAGAGACTTTTGCATCTCTGCATACAACTCCTTAACTGAGCCAATGCATTTTTCTTCTTTACCATCTTCTGTGCGCCATATTGGTAAAGGTGTACCCCAATATCGACTCCTGCTCAAGTTCCAATCCTGTAAATTCTCTAACCATTTACCAAAACGACCGGTTCCTGTTGATTGTGGCTTCCAGTTAATAGTGTTATTGAGGTCAATCATTTTCTCACGAGCAGCAGTTGTTCTAACAAACCAACTATCCAGCGGGTAGTATAAAACTGGTTTATCCGTACGCCAGCAGTGAGGATAGTTATGAACCTGCTTTTCAATTCTGAAAGCACGATTTTGAAGCTTAAGCATTACAGATAAATCTACATCAAGCGTTGCATCATCATCTGTTAGCCCCTCGTCATATGCATTCTTTACATACCTGCCGGCATATTCTGTATATAGGTCGGCATTCATGCTATTTTTAACAAACTGTTGATCTAGGTCTTCTATCTTAAAGTACTTACCGCTTAAATCAACCATAGGTTTTTTGTTACCATCTTTGTCGATAAGCATCAATCCTTCAACATCATGCTCTTTACCAACCTTCATATCGTCGGCACCAAAAGTAGGAGCTATGTGCACTATACCTGTTCCATCTTCTGTAGTAACAAAATCACCTACCACTACCTTAAAGGCATTTTCAGAAGCCTTTACCCAAGGTATCAACTGCTCATACCTGATACCCTCTAGTTCTGAGCCCTTCCAAGTTTTGTCTAGAACCCTGTATGGTATATTTTTATCCCCTTGCTTATAGTCCTCAAATGAGAGTTTTGCATTTTTCTCAGGGAAATATGCTCCCAGTAAACCTTTTGCAAGTATCACTGTAATTGGCCGACCTGTATATTGATTATATGTCTCAACGGCAACGTATTCTATGTTTTTCCCAACAGCAAGTAAAACATTAGATGGCAAAGTCCAGGGAGTAGTTGTCCATGCTAAAAGAAAAGCCTCTCCAAATTGACTCCACTCTTTTAAAGGATCAGTAATTTTAAACTGTGCCGTACAGGTTGTATCTTTCACATCGCGATAACAGCCTGGCTGATTAAGTTCATGTGTACTTAACCCTGTACCAGCGGCTGGTGAATATGGCTGTATTGAATACCCTTTGTAAAGAAAGTTTTTATTGTATAGCTCTTTGAGCAAATACCACAATGTTTCTATATATCTATTATCATATGTAATGTAGGGATCACTCATGTCTACCCAGTAACCCATCTTGTTGGTTAAATCTTCCCACTCACGGGTGTACTTCATAACCTCAGTACGACATGCAGCATTATACTCTTCAACAGTAATTTTACTGCCAATATCCTCCTTTGTAATTCCAAGTGTTTTTTCAACGCTTAGCTCAACAGGTAGTCCATGCGTATCCCATCCTGCTTTTCGGTTAACCAAAAAGCCCTTCATTGTTTTATACCTGCAAAATATATCTTTTATTGAACGTGCAATAACGTGATGGATGCCCGGCATTCCGTTTGCCGATGGCGGACCTTCATAAAAGACAAATGGGGTATTACCTTCGCGTGCTTCGAGACTTCTTTTAAATATATCTTTATCGTCCCATTCCCTCAACATCTCTCTGTTTATTTCAGCAAGGTCTAAACTGTTCTTTTCCGGAAATTTTTTGCTCATCATCAATAAATTAATCCCTGTAAAAATTAATGTGCAAAGGTAGTAATAAATTAAGAAATGACAATCGATTGTTAGTTAAGAGGATTTGTACTATTCAACAAAAAAGTATATTTTTGATATGTTTTAATTTTAAAAAATAAAAATCAGATGAAAAAAACATTAAGCTGGGTAATAATATGCATTATGATAGCAGTAACAACAGGTTTATCAGCGCAACATAATACAACATCAAAACACAAAATAGCTTCATTTAACCTAAGAATGGACACATCAAGTGATGGAGAAAACGCTTGGCCAAACAGAAAGGAGATGGTGAAGGGATTAATTAAATTTCACGACATTGATATAATAGGAACACAGGAGGGATTTAAGCATCAACTAGAACAAATAATTGAACTACCTGAATATGCTTATGTTGGAGCTGGCAGAGATGATGGTAAGGATGAAGGCGAACACTCTGCAATTGTCTACAAGAAAGACAAATACAAAGTTGTTGAAAATGGAGACTTTTGGTTCTCCGAAACGCCTGAAGTTCCGGGAAAAGGATGGGACGCTACCTGCTGTAACCGAATTTGTTCATGGGCAAAATTTGAGGAGATCAGTACAGGTAAAGAGTTTTATGTTTTCAATTCCCACTTCGACCACCAAGGTCAAATAGCACGAAAGAACTCATCTCAAATGCTTGTAGATAGAGTAAAAGAGATGAATGGCGACTATCCAATTTTTGTAACCGGCGATTTTAATGCTACACCCGAATCAGAACCCATGAAGATTCTTACCAACTCAGGAATCTTGGTAGACTCTTACATAGCAACAAAAGAACCTCCATACGGAACAGTTGGCACGTTCAACTCATTTCGCCTCGACGCCCCTATGAGTAACCGTATCGATTATGTATGGGTTACTCCTGACATCGAGGTGAAAAAGTATGGAGTTCTTAATGATGTACAATATGGTCGTTTTCCTTCAGACCACTTCCCCGTTGTTATAGAAGCTAAGTTCTAGCTTTTACTACGACAACTTTTCTAATGCACTCTTAACTCTTGCTATAGCTTTTGTGATATTTTCATCAGAGGTGGCATATGAGAATCTGATGCATCCTGGAGCACCAAATGCGTCTCCTCCAACACAAGCCACATGAGCCTCTTCAAGCAGATACATTGCTACATCTGTGGCTGTCTCTATTAATTTTCCGTTATATGATTTACCAAGATAGCTTTTGCATTCTGGAAATACGTAAAAAGCTCCCATTGGGTTATTGACGTTAAGTCCTGGAATCTCTCTAAGTAAATCAACAATAAGGCTACGACGTCTTTCAAATGCAGTTCTCATCTCGCTAACGCATGATTGATCGCCTGTGTATGCAGCTAGAGCCGCTTTCTGTGAAATTGAAGAGGGACCTGAAGTGTACTGTCCTTGCAACATGCTGCATGCCGAAGCTATCCACTGGGGAGCGGCAATCCAACCTATTCTCCAGCCGGTCATTGCATATCCTTTTGAAACACCATTAACTACTACAACCTTATCAAATATATTGGTAAACTGCGCAATAGACTCATGTGCACCTATATAATTAATATGCTCATAAATCTCATCGGCTATAACATATACATTCTTATGCTTTTCAATTACAGCAGCAAGTGCCGCCAATTCCTCTTTTGTATATACACTACCAGTAGGATTAGAAGGAGAACATAATATTAGCGCCTTAGTTTTAGGTGTGATTGCCTCCTCAAGTTGCTGAGGTGTTATCTTAAAGTCCTGCTCAATGCCGGCATGAACAAACACCGATTTTCCTTCTGCCAGTTTCACCATCTCTGGATAGCTCACCCAGTAAGGAGATGGGATTATAACCTCATCATCTTTATCAATTATTGAGAGAATAACGTTACATAGCGACTGTTTTGCACCTCCAGAAACAACAATTTGGGCTGGAGTATACTCTAAACCATTTTCTTTTTTAAGCTTGTCACTAATAGCCTTTTTAAGATCAGGATACCCAGCTACGGGCGAATAAAATGAAAAATTATCTTCCACTGCTTTCTTAGCAGCTTCTTTTATATGATCGGGTGTATAAAAGTCTGGTTCACCTACACTCATATTAATAACATCAAATCCCTGAGCTTTGAGCTCATTACTTTTTTGGGCCATCGCAAATGTTTCAGAAGGCGACAGTGCCAATAATCTTGCAGACAATAATTCCATATATAATATTACTTTTTGATAAATAACGTCACAAAGATATACAATTATCACACAATATCACACTGTTTTCTGTATAAATGACAAATATTAAAGGATTCGAACTACAAATAGAAATCTCTCATGGTGGTAAAACAAAAAAAGCCGCCTTATGGGCAGCCTCTATTCACATTTCATCAGCATACTTGCAGGCCATTCCTGCTTTCTGCTCTAAATTTTTAGATCTATAGAAAGATCATTCTTAGCATGCTAAACGCAAACTTGCTCTCAAACTACGGATTCTGTTTAATTTGTTTGTACGATAAGCAGATCCTTTTGAAATATTTTGTTCCAGATATTTAATCTGACCCAAAATCTCTTCTGTTGTTAGGTTTTTGATTGTCATAATTTGTTTTATTTAAAAATTAAAGTTATGATTCATCAGCAACCGTTCATTAAGAACCTAATTCAGTATATTTTTGATAACCTAATATGATTCAAAACAACACGCTTGCTTTTTAAATCGATACAAAGATACAACAATTTATATGTTATACAACATGTTTTTGATAGATTTTGCAATAATACGATAGAGTACATCTATTAAAAAGATAGACCTACACCTCCACTTAGTCTAAATCCGCTCCAATCAGGTCGGGGCGAACCAATAAGATTTTCGTAATTACCACCAAATGACAAGTCATACCCGACTGCTACATCAAAACTGATATTCTTTGTCACATAATATTTACCTCCAATCTGAATGAGCATAGCATAAGCACTCTCATTATACTCAGGTTCTTCTACAACCTCATTAAAATCCACATCCGAAACAACTGTTTTCATTTTTAATGTAGATATAATTAATGCTGGCGAGATTTCCCCCCACAAAGAGAATCTATCCTTCAACCCTTTGTCAACATCCTCCATAGCTGAAGTATAAAAATAATTCTTATAATAAACTCCTTCTCTATATCCATTCGTAATTAGTGTAGCGTTTATTTTTCCCGAATAATCACCAACCGACAATTTTCCACCTGTAGTGTAGAATCCACTTTTAATTCCAAATTCATGACTATTTACTCTATACCCAATATTAACAGAGTGGGCAACATATGCAGGAAAATCCTCTACTGTTTGCAAACCAAGATTCTTAAAAGGCTCACTTGTCTTAATTCTATTCATAAGACTTTTCAAATCCTTCATATTATATGCAGCATAAGAAGCATGATAATCAAATCTGAATTGCGCATTAACACTAAATATAGTAACACAAAAGGAAACAACCAAAAACAGTCTTTTCATTATTTAAAATATTTTGAGATATTAGCACCCCTCTGGTACATTATAACGAAATCATTTATTGCATTTAAACCATATGTATATGCTCTGAAGCTAAATGCAGGCATATTAATATCTGCATCATTATAAACATTCATGAGCTTATTGTTATTCCAGTCAGCATCAAAACTGAATATTCTACCAGTAAACGGATCTATCCCTTCAAAGCTTCCATCAATATATTCTGATCTTTCTGTTGCTGTATTCAACACCAATATCTTTCTTGCAGTTGTAGACCAAAAGACTATCTGATCTCGGTTTTGAGGATTAATTTTACAAAACAACAGATCTTCGGGATTATAAAAGGGATCCATCGGTATTGACTTAAATAACTTAAAGCCCCG
Source organism: uncultured Proteiniphilum sp. (assembly GCA_964605035.1). Taxonomy (GTDB): domain Bacteria; phylum Bacteroidota; class Bacteroidia; order Bacteroidales; family Dysgonomonadaceae; genus Proteiniphilum. The sequence goes on from CAZSBA010000044.1 coordinate 19,187, forward strand.
ATCGGTTATATCATATAGATGAACCTTAAACCCCGCCCTGTCGGTTACAGCAAGCCTCTTACCGTCGTACGATAAGTCGATATTATTATATATACTAGTTGCTATACTCTCTACAACCTCACCACTTTTTGCACTAACAAGAATAAGATTAGTATTAACTCCATCCCCATCAAGCGAGCTCTCGATAAAAATAAGATCGTCGCTAATCAGATTAATTCTCTTATATCTACCATTAGCTTTAGGAGTATCTATCACGGTTGGCACAACCAATAAATCATTCTTGTTACCATAAAGTAATACCTTGTTCTCTC
>CAZSBA010000045.1:0-16513 GCA_964605035.1 uncultured Proteiniphilum sp.
TAGATCCTGATGCTATACAGATGAGTAATGAGGCAATTGCACTTGCTAATATACAGACCACAAGAGTAAACCGTCAGAACCCTGTTAAAGAGGTAAGACTATACGGTACTATTCAGGTTGATGAGCGACTATCTCAATCACAAACGTCTCATGTAAGCGGAAGGATAGAAAAACTTCTAGTTAATTTCACTGGTGAAAGGGTAAATCAAGGTCAGGTAATTGCAACCATCTACTCTCCTGAAATTTTAACTGCACAACAGGAGTTGATAGAAGCAGCCAAAGTTAAAGATATTGAACCTTCACTTTTGGAAGCTGTTAGACAAAAATTACGACTATGGAAACTTTCTGATGAGCAGATAAACAAAATAGAGCAATCGGGTGAAATCACTTCCCATATCGACATAACTGCAAATACAAGTGGAATAGTTGTTTCGAAAAATATAAACCAAGGTGATTATATAAGTCCCGGAACAGTACTCTTTGACATTGCAGACCTCTCACGGGTATGGGCAGTATTTGATGCTTACGAATCTGATCTTCCTTTCTTAAAAAAAGGTGATAAACTGGAGTATACCCTTCAATCGCTTCCGGGTAAAACTTTTTCGGGTATAATTTCTTTTATAAATCCTATTCTTGATCCGGTAACAAGGACAGCTAAGATACGTGTAGAAACTGTAAATAGTAATGGTGAATTGATGCCTGAGATGTATGCAAATGCAATTGTGAGTGCTCAGTTAAAACAATACGAGAACGAAATAGTGATACCAAAATCATCGATACTTTGGACAGGTAAACGCTCAATTGTTTATGTAAAACAACAGAACATAGAAACACCTGCTTATATGCTTAGAAACGTGGAACTTGGTCCATCTCTTGGAGATTCTTACATTGTATTATCAGGTATTAGTGATGGCGAAGAGATTGTAACAAACGGAGCATATGTTATTGATGCAAGTGCTCAATTATCTGGTAAGAAGAGTATGATGAATGAAACACCAGGAACGGCTACTGGACATGAGGGTCATGATATGCAATCAATGGCTGCAGATGGTGAGCATGTGATGTTTTACGTGGGAGGTAGCTGTGGTATGTGTAAAGAACGTATTGAAAAGACAGCCAAATCAGTTGACGGAGTAATTGGTGCGGTATGGGTGCTGGAAGATCAAGAGCTTCATCTGGATTTTGATCCGAATAAAACGTCTGCCGATGAAGTTGCAAAAGCCATTGCTCTGGTAGGGCATGATACTGAAAAGTTTAAAGCTGAAGACTCTGTTTATAACGCTTTACCTGCATGTTGTTTCTATAGAGATTAATGATAATATTATCTTATATTTGGAGGGGGAATATCTGTTAAAAAATATTCCCCCTCTTTTCATATCATTACCTCAAACTTCTTCCAAATAATATCTTCTTACAGTTAAATATTTAAACATAGCAAACAATTAAAAAAAGTTTATTGTTATAACAATCTGTAAAATGTTTATAAAAACATATTATACGTTTTAGAGTATCACATTAACAACAAAAAATTTCTTAACATATGTGTGGAATTGTAGGTTATATAGGAAACAGGCAGGCATATCCAATTTTAATAAAAGGGTTACAACGTTTAGAATATAGGGGTTACGACAGTGCAGGAATTGCTTTAATTAACGATAATGATAACCTTAATTTATATAAATCGAAGGGCAAAGTGGCAGACTTAGTTCAATTTGCTGAAAAGAATGACGTCTCTGGAACTATTGGCATTGCTCATACTCGTTGGGCAACCCATGGAGAACCAAATCAGGTAAATGCTCACCCTCACTATTCTCAATCAGAAGAGCTGGTTATAATTCATAATGGTATTATTGAAAATTATGCCGTACTAAAAAAAGGGCTCCAAGAACATGGGTATACATTTCAGAGTCAAACAGACACAGAAGTACTAATTCAACTTATTGAGTTTGTAAAGAAATCTAAGAATATCAGTCTTCCTGAAGCAGTTCAACTAGCACTTAACGAAGTGGTTGGGGCCTATGCTATAGCTGTAATTGAAAAAGGAAACCCAAACCGTATTGTTGCTGCACGAAAAGGTAGTCCTTTAGTTATTGGTTTAGGCAAAGATGAATATTTCTTAGCATCAGATGCTACACCGATAATTGAACATACTGATAAAGTTATCTATATTGATAATGAAGATATTGTCACAATTGAAAGAGGTAAAGATCTTGTTATAAAAACAATAGCAAACGTAGAAAAGACTCCAGAAATAAGGAAGCTTGAAATGACAATTAGTCAACTCGAAAAAAACGGTTACCCTCATTTTATGTTAAAAGAAATATTTGAGCAACCTCAGACTCTTGCCGACAGTATGAAGGGCAGAGTAAATGTTGACGCAAACAATATCACCCTTGCAGGTTTTATTGATAACAAAGATAGATTTTTAAAAGCTAAACGTATTATTATCACTGCATGTGGGACCTCGTGGCACTCAGCAAATATTGGCATGTATGTAATTGAAGAATTTGCCCGAATTCCGGTGGAAGTAGAATACTCATCGGAGTTCAGATACCGCGATCCTGTTATATATAAAGATGATATAGTTATTGCCATTTCACAATCGGGAGAAACAGCAGATACTCTGGCAGCTGTAGAACTTGCTAAAAAACAGGGAGCTTTTATATTTGGGATTTGCAATGTAGTGGGTTCTTCAATTCCTAGAAACAGCGACTCGGGGTGCTATACACATGCAGGACCTGAAATTGGTGTTGCATCTACTAAAGCTTTTACAGCTCAAGTAACTGTTTTAACAATGTTGGCGTTAATGATAGGTAAGGAAAAAGGGACTATAAGTGATGAAAAATATCTAAAAATAATAAGTGAATTGTATCATATTCCAAACAAAATATCTACAATACTAAAAAAGGATAAAGAAATTGCGGAATTGGCAAAAACATTTACTTATGCACAAAACTTTATATACTTAGGTAGAGGATATAATTTTCCGGTAGCATTGGAGGGTGCATTAAAACTAAAGGAAATCTCATATATTCATGCAGAGGGTTACCCGGCTGCTGAGATGAAACATGGTCCGATAGCCTTGATAAGTCAGGAGATGCCTGTTGTGGCCATTGCAACTAACTCTTCAACATACGACAAAGTAATTAGTAATATACAAGAGATTAAAGCCAGAAAAGGAAGAATTATCTCAATTGTAACAGAAGGAGATAATACGGTTAAAAATCTATCACACTTCGCAATTGAAGTACCTAATACAGAAGAGTGTTTGGCTCCATTACTATCTGTAGTTCCTCTTCAGTTATTGGCATATCATATTGCAGTTGAAAAGGGATGCAATGTAGATCAACCAAGAAATTTAGCCAAATCTGTAACTGTGGAATAAAATTGGTATATATTAAAATATTTCACATATCTTTGTATGTAACACTTAAGATATTCTAAATACAAATAATACTAACAACTATGAAAAGGATTAATCTGATACTAGCATTCTTTATGATTGGTTTTGCTCTAATGAGTAAACCACAGTTACCTGAAATATTAAGTGATGGAATGGTTTTACAACAAAAGAGTAATGTTAAAATATGGGGTAAGTCAGATAGTGGTAAAACTGTTAAAATCAGCACATCTTGGAATGGTAAAATAGAAAGTGCAGTTGCCGACAATGATGGTGATTGGATAGTTAAGATTGAAACACCTGATGCAAGTTTTACAAAACACTCAATAACAATATCGGATGGAGAAGAGGTAGTACTTAGCAATATACTCATTGGTGAAGTATGGTTGGCATCAGGGCAGAGTAATATGGAGATGCCTCTGAATGGATTTTGGAATAATCCAATTAAAGGAGCTAATGATGTTATAACAAATGCCGGACAATATCCTGCAATTAGATTTGTTACCATTCAAAAGGCTCAATCTTTTGAACCATTAGAAACAGCTGAAGGCAAGTGGCAGGTTTGCAATGCTGAAAATGCTCCCCAATTTAGTGCAACAGCCTTCTTTTTTGCAGAAGCATTACACAAAGCTCTTAATGTTCCGGTAGGAATTATTGTCTCTGCGTGGGGTGGTTCCAGAGTGGAAGCTTGGACAAATAGAGATATACTTGAAACTTATCCTGATGTAAATCTCAATGAGGAATCGGTTAACAGCTTACATGAAGCTTCTCGACCTTTACTAATGTATAATGCTATGATTCATCCAATTACAAATTATAAAGTAAATGGATTTATCTGGTATCAGGGAGAATCAAATATAGGTGCACATACAGTATATGCTGAAAGGTTAAAAAATATGGTGACTTTATGGCGTGAGATGTGGGATGATAATAACATACCCTTTTATTACGCGGAAATTGCTCCATACGAATATGGTGAAGGAGATTGGTCGGCTTACCTTAGAGAAGCGCAATTTGATGCTCAAAAGATTATAAGTAATAGCGGTATGATCTCAACTAATGATTTGGTGGAAGAATACGAGAAATACAATATTCATCCTCGCAATAAAAGCGATGTTGGAAAAAGGCTCGCATACATGGCTCTAAATCGCAAATACCACTTTAGTCAAACAGAAGCAAATGGCCCTGAATTTGCATCTATGGAAATAGTTGATAATAAAGCAATTATTAATTTCAATTACGCTCATAACGGGTTTAATCGCACAGATAATATTACCGGCTTCGAAATAGCTGGAGAAGATGGCGTTTTTGTACCTGCTAAAGCAAGAGTAAAAAACTTACAGGTTGAAGTTTATCATGATGACATTAGCAGTCCGGCAGCTGTTAGATATTGCTTTAGAAATTTCATGATAGGGAATCTGGCAAATACTCGTGAGCTACCAGTTGTTCCTTTTAGAACAGATAAAACTGACAACAAATAAAGTAAATACTAATTTCTTGTAACCAGAAAAACATTCTTTAATATAGACTATCTAACCAACGTTATAATATTGTGGAGATTCGGGTCCTAATGGCAACCCTAGCAATATCCATACAATTAATAATAATGTCCACCCTATAAAAAATGTAAATGAATATGGCATCATGTTTCCGATAATAGTACCGAAACCTGCACCTTTCTGGTATTTCTGAAAATACACAATGATTAAAGCAAAGTAACTCATCATAGGAGTCATAACATTAGTGATACTATCTCCTATTCTATAAACTACTTGAGAAAGTTCCGGAGAGTATCCCAATAACATAAATATTGGTATAAATATAGGTGCCATAATTGCCCATTTGGCTGATGCACTTCCCATAAATAAATTAATAAATGCTGAGAAGATAATGAACATTAAGACAAGTGGTATCAATCCAATATTTAAATTCTGTAGAAATTCTGCTCCTGTAATTGCAAGTAAAACACCAAGATTACTCCATTGAAACCAAGCTACAAACTGTGCTGCAAAGAAAACAAGAACTAAAAACGATGCCAATGTTTTAAAACTATCATTCATTCCGTTAATAACATCTGATGATTTCTTGAATGTACCTACAGTAAAGCCATAAACGATTCCAAGTGAAGCAGAAATCAGAAACAGAAATGAAATAAAGCCTCTAAGCAGAGGTGAGTGTAATATAGAGTTATCTGCACCTCTCAAGAATCCATTTTCTGGAACTACAGAAATCAAAATTAGTGCAATCCAAAATAATAAAACAAATCCGGTATTGCGAAGTCCTTTACGTTCTAAAGAACTAAGCTTAGTTATCTCTTCAGGTTTAACATCACCGGTATATTTACCCAATCGAGGTTCAACTATTTTGTCGTTTACCAAAGTTCCTAAAGCTGCAATTAGAAAAGTAGAAACAACCATAAAATAATAATTAGCAGTTGGCAGAACTACATAATCCGGATCTAGTATTTGAGCTGCCTCTGTTGAAAGACCGGCAAGTAATGGATCAATAGTCCCTATCAAAAGGTTGGCACTAAATCCTCCACTAACACCCGCAAAGGCAGCAGCCATTCCGGCAACAGGATGTCTTCCCAAGGAATGAAAAATAACACCCGCCAATGGAATAATTAGAATATAACCTATATCAGATGCCACGTTAGATAATATACCAGTGAAAACAACCATGAAGGTAACAGATTTAGGAGGAGCTTTAACAAGTAGAGCTTTAACTGCTGTACTTATTAACCCACTACTTTCGGCCACACCAATTCCGAGTAAAGCCACCATTACAATACCAAGAGGTGCAAAACTCGTATAACTACCAACCATGTTAAGAATAATTCGATGTATACCTTCTTTTGAAAGCAGATTTATTACATCAACCGATTCTCCTGTTCCAGGGTGAATACCATTCCATCCCAATATTCCACCTATTGCCGAGACTATAAGAGTTATAAGAGCGAAAAGTGCAAAAAGTATAGCTGGATGAGGTAAAGCGTTGCCCCCTGTTTCAATTATACGAATAAATCTTCCAGTTACACTAGTTTTATTTTTTGACATTTAAAATCATTTTTTGATCTGATTAGGTATCAGATATTATTATCACCTAAATTTATGAAGTTGCAAAGATAAAACAAAGATAGAGTTATACATAATATTTACTAAATTTGCTTCGTATGTCAACAAAACAAACTAATATCAGATAATTATGTGTATAAAACTTTTTTTAATATTGATGTTTACTATTTCCTCTTTTAACCTAAGTACTGTATATTCACAAGAGAGAGAAATCAATTATGATGAGGATAAAGTATCTCCCTATTCGCTCCCACCTTTATTAACTTCAAATGGAGGCTCAGTGATTAACAACATAAATGATTGGGAGAGATTCAGGAAACCTGAGGTACTAAATAGTTTTCTATATCAAGTATACGGGAGAGTACCTGGTGAACTTGATACAATGCTAGTTAAAGTAGAAGAGCAGGGCACTTATTTAAATGGTGCTGCCAATAGAATGCAGGTAACACTCACATTTATTAAAGATGATAAAAAGCACAACGCCAACCTACTCATATACCTGCCTTCAAATAAAAAAAAATCGCCAGTATTCATTGGATACAACTTTCAGGGAAATCATACAATAGCAGAAGATGAAAATATATTTATAACAAAATCGTGGGTGCCTGTTAACAAAGCAATAAGAGTTGAAGCTAATACTGCTGTTGAGCAATCTAGGGGTACTATGAGCGGTAGGTGGCCTTTGGAGCTTATAATTGAATCTGGATACGGCGTTGTAACACTTTACAGAGGAGATATCGACCCCGATAAAAATGATTTTACTGATGGAGTACATAGACTTTTTTATAGCGAAGGAGATACAAGACCTAACTCTGATGAATGGGGTACGATAGCAGCTTGGAGTTGGGGTTTGTCGCGTGTAATGGATTATCTCGAAACGATAGATGAAATTGAGAGTGATAAAGTTATTATAATGGGGCACTCTCGATTAGGAAAAGCAGCTCTTTGGGCTGCGGCAATCGACAATAGGTTTGCAGCATCCATATCAAACAATTCAGGGGCAATGGGTGCAGCTATTTCGAGAAGAAAATTTGGCGAAACTGTGGAAGTTATAAATACTAGTTTCCCTCACTGGTTTTGCAATAATTTTAAAATATACTCTAACTATGAACATCTTTTACCAGTTGATCAGCATATGCTTATCGCGTTAATAGCGCCACGACCTGTATACATCGCTAGTGCAACTGAAGATATGTGGGCTGATCCAAAAGGTGAGTTTCTATCGGCTAAAGAAGCTTCAATTATTTACAATATGTATGGGATACAAGGATTATCTTCAATTAGTATGCCTAAACCTGACACACCATTAATTGGAGAGGTGAGTTATCATCTCAGAACCGGCAAACATGATATTACCAAATACGATTGGGAACAATACATTAAATTTGCCAAGTTCAACAACATTAAGTAACTAACCCTCCTCCATTAAAAATGATATAGGATCTGTAAGATACTCCATTACCTTATAGATAAAACGTGTAGCTTCACCTCCATCCACTATACGATGATCAACTGTGAGCGAAAGTGGCATTATATTTCCTACAACTATTTCATCATCTCTTACAACGGGAGTTTTTAATATTCGTCCAATACCAAGTATACCAGCTTGAGGATAGTTTAAAACAGGTGTGGCATAAATACCTCCAATTGAACCAAAACTTGTAATACTAAACGACCCACCCTTCATTTCCTCAATTGAAAGTTTTCTTGTTCTTGCTTTTTGCGCCAATTCACCAATTTGCTTTGCTATCTGAAATATCGAGAGCCTATCTGCATCCCTTATCACTGGCACCACCAATCCTTCTGGTGTATCAACTGCTATACCAATATGATACCTGTTTCGGTAAATCATTCGGTTGTTTTCAGTATCAATCTGCGAATTTAACTGTCTATGATGTTTCAGTGCTTGAGCTACAGCTTTAACTATAAATGATAAATAAGTAAGACTCACATCTTTATTAGCAAATCTCTGTTTATATCTGGCCCTCACTTGCATAAGCTCGAATATATCAACCTCTTCAAATACAGACATCTGTGCCGTATTATTTTTAGACTGCAGCATATTTTTAGCTATAGCCTTTCTTATTTGTGATAGCGGTTCATACGTAACATCATCCTTAACTTCATTGCCATCATAAACCATGTTGCCGGTTCCTGCCCTCTCTTCTTTAATTGAAGATTTATAATTCTCAATATCTGAAGTTTTAACTCTTCCAGAAGGACCACTTCCCGGAACCTGATTTATATCTACACCCATCTGTTTTGCCATAGCGCGAGCTACAGGGGTAGCTAAAGTCTTTCTCTTTTCATCCAACTTAGTAGTTGATTCAATCTCTGCTTCGTTACTAGTTGGCATAATCGAATCTTTTCCGGCAACTTCAATAGTACCAACAACTGCTCCTGCATCCTCTTCAGTTTCTGCAATTGGTTCTGTTGTTGTTTTTTCTATCTCATTGCCATCTATATGTTTTTCTGCTCTTTCCTCTTCAGACTCTACCCCTTTATCAGGCTTATCTGAGTTAGATGAATCTTCAACACCCTCAACTTGAATATCCACAAGAGGAGACCCAACTTTAATAATATCCCCCACTTCTCCGTAAGTTTTAAGAATTACCCCATCCTTAGGCGAAGGAATATCTGCTACAACCTTATCAGTCTCCATCTGTACTAAAGAATCACCAACTTTAACTTGTTGTCCGGACTTTACAAACCATTCTAATACAGTACCTTCTTCTAGTCCTTCTCCCAAGTCCGGAAAATTAAATATAAACTTCATATTGGATATTTTAAATGTTGTTATGTTAGCAAAAGTATTAAAATTTAAAGGATTTCTCTATTTCATAAAAGATGCGATCAGGAGAAATAATATAATACTTCTCACCTTGAGCTAATGGAACTATTGTATCATATCCCATCACCCTTCTGGGAGGTGCCTCCAAGTATAAAAACGCTTCTTCATTAGCAATAGTAACAAGCTCAGAACCAACGCTAAACGACTCATGTGCTTCTGCTACAACAACTAGCCTACCAGTTTTTCTAATAGATTCACCCACAGTTTCTCTATCAATTGGATATATACTTCTTAGGTCAATCAACTCTACAGAGATACCTGCTTCTTGCGCCATCGCAATTGCTTTCTGCGACTCCCTTACCATTGCTCCAAATGCAACAACTGTAACATCACTACCCTCTTGCACAACTTTTGCTTTACCTAATGGCAAACTAAACTTATCCTCTGCTACCTCCTGTTTTATAGCTCTATATATTCGCTTTGGCTCCATAAAAAGAACAGGATCCTCGCTCTCAATAGCTGAAATCATCATGCCCTTAGCATCATAAGGTGTTGAAGGAATAACAACTTTCAATCCAGGTAAGTGAGCAAATAAGGCTTCGGGGCTATCTGAGTGAAGTTCAAGTGCATTTACACCCCCACCATAGGGAAAACGAACAACCATTGGTACTGAGTACTTACCTCTTGAACGATGCTGCATACGCGATACATTTGTTGCCAGTTGATTAAAAGCGGGATAGGTAAAACCCTCAAATTGCAATTCCACAACTGGTCTGAGTCCAGAAATAGCCATACCTAATGCTGTGCCTACTATACCCGATTCTGCTAAAGGAGAATCAAATACTCTATCAACACCATACTTTTTCTGCAAACCTTCTGTTACACGAAACACACCACCTTCAACTCCAACATCTTCACCATAAACAACCACACTTTTATCTTCATTCAACTTAATATCTAGTGCGTTGTTTATCGCTTTAACCATTGTCATTACACTCATTTCCTATTCTCCTTCCAGCTTAAAAATTGTTCATATTCACCCTTTTGCCTCATTAGTTCTTTGGGCATATCGCTATACATAAATTTGAATACATCATCAAGCGGATATGATTTATTCTTTTCGGCATCCTTAAACTGAGTATCAATATCTTTTTTGTATTTATCCTTCAATTCTTGTGTGTCTATATTCCAAATCTTCTTATTTCTCATATACTTCTCCAAACGTATCAATGGATCAACTAACGACCACTCTACCTCCTCCTCTTTTTTACGATATTTAGAAGGATCATCGGAAGTAGTATGTGCGCCTAGTCTATAAGTAAATGCTTCAATTAGCACGGGCCCTTTTCCCGAAAGAGCGTGTTCTGATGCAGTTTTATAAGCAAGATACATAGCGAAGAAATCATTACCATCAACCTTAATTCCGGGAATTCCGAAGCCAACCGATTTTACAGCTAAATTTATCGACTTAGTTTGAGATGTAACAGGCACTGATATAGCATATTGATTATTCTGAATAGTAAATATAACTGGTGCTTGCCATACCCCTGCAAAATTTAGTGATTCACTAAAGTCACCTTCTGAGGTGCCACCATCACCAATGAATGTGTAAACAGCTTCGTTCTTTTTCTGTTGTTTTATTGAGTATCCTATACCTGTTGCATGATGAAATTGCGTGCCAATAGAAATAGCAATGGGTAAAGTATTATGAGCATTCATAAAGCTACCACCATGCTCATTACCAAGGTAAAAGAGAAACATCTCTTTCATTGTTACTCCTTTTGAAAGCAAGACACCCATTTCACGAAAAGCTGGAACCAACCAATCATCGTGTCTTATATTCATGCCAGCTGCTATATGAATGGCTTCCTGTCCAAGATTAGGAGTGTATGTAAACATCCTGCCTTGTCGTTGGTACGAGATAGCCATTTCATCTGCAACCCTCTCATAAAACATTAATTTATATGCATTTATAATAGTGTCGTCGTCAAGGGCGGGCATCATTTTTTTATTCACTACATGTCCTTCATTATCGATGACACGTAACATTTTATCTTCCAATGGATTGAAATCACGAATAACCTCAGGTAAATCTTTTTGAATCATTTATCTGTTAATAGTTAGTAATTATAAGCTGTGTATTAAGCTGTGTTTATAACAGCTCTGTATATAAATAGTTCTTGAATATACTACAATTTATTCAACCATGACACATTCTGTTTAGGTATCTACACTTTCTTTCTTGGCCTTCAAACTCAACTTATCAATAATAGAAAGGTTATACTCTTTGTCTCCACTCTTATTTTCGAACTGAGCCGTTGATATTTTAATATTTTTCATACACACAAAGCTCCTGCTCCTAAGATTCCTGAATTATTTAACTCCGATGTAAGTATTTTTATTTTCTCAATTGAGTTGGGGTATGGAAAATCGCTCAAGTGCTTATACATTGAATCTTTAAAAAGATCATATGACTTACTTATAGATCCCCCAAACACTATTGCCTCAGGATCAATCACCAGTAAAATGATTTTTACCAAAACAGCCATATGTTTTCCATACTCTTCATAAACCTTTAACGACTCTTTATCTCCCTCTCTTGCTTTTAGAGCAATTTCATAACCACTGCCTCCTACAGTTCGTGTAAAAAATCTGCTTCCACAATATTCTTCAAGAATTGAGTCGAGATAAGGGATTTCTCCAAACTCACCAGAGCCGCAATTTGAATCTAAAAGCAATCGATTATTTTGAATAATACCCCCACCAACACCAGTACCCAGTGTTATACCAACAAAATTTGCAAACTCTTTTCCTTTACCAAAAACTTTCTCACCGTAAGCAAAACAGTTTGCGTCGTTATCAATTTTAACGGGTAATTTAAATTCGTTTTCAAGTATACTCTTTAAGTAAACCTCATCCCAATTCTTTATGTTTTGAACATTATATACAATACCTTTTTCTCTGTCCACTACACTTGGCACACCTACACCAATTGCTTTGGTATCTTTGTTTATCAAATCGCCAATTATATTTTTTAGAATATTCAGTGTAACCTCGCCTCCATCAGAAGCTTTCGTGTCTGCAGATAGCTCTTTTACGATACTTTCATTCTCAATTCTACCTCCTGCAATTTTGGTCCCTCCAAGATCAATACCAATTATATTCTCCATATCAATATTTAATTATTTTCACAAATATATGATATTAGTAATATATATCAATATATTAGAGCATATTTGCTATTTAATTCTCACCATACCAGCCTCAATTATCATATCCGCAGTGCCCTCAATACCAAACAAAGAGGTATCAACAGTCATGTCGTAAGTATTCAGATCGTCCCAATGCTTTCCGGTATAGTGAACATTATAGTTATCTCGCTCTTTATCTTTTCTAGCCATAACCTTTTCTGCATCATTGGGGTTAACCATATAATTCTGTATAACCCTTTTTTTACGATAGTCGCTATCTGCATGTACAAATACATTGAAACATTTCTTATGTCCTTTAAGAATATAATTAGCTGCACGACCCACAATTACGCACGATTCATTAGCGGCTATATTACGTATGACACCGGTTTGTGCCATAAATAGTTTATCGTTAGGCGGAATTGCCTCATTTGCATATGCATAATTATTATTATACAATTTATCTAGTAATCCGTTAGGAAGCCTCTGCTCATGCTTCTCAACATACTCAGGAGTATAACCACTTGCAATTGCAGTAAGATCTATCAGTTTACTATCGTAAAATGCAACACCTAGTTTTTTGGCAATAGCTTCTCCCACAGCGTGGCCTCCGCTTCCGTACTGGCGAGATATTGTAATCACAGAAGTATCAGCAGTCATATAGGGCTGGGGTGTAAAGTCGAATGTCTTTACAGGCTTTAAATACTTATCTATAAACAATATTCTTTTTTGGTAAAAAGCGGTGAAGGTGCCAACAAACAAGGCAGCCATCACAGTCCCTTCGCGAACACCCTGCACATTTCCAAGAAAAACAATGCCAAAAACAATAGCCATAACAACAAAGGTAGAGTCAATTGCAACCTTTGTCTTTCCGAAATTCTTGTTGAATGTGCGTGAAATTACTAGTGTAAGGCCCTCCCCAGGAAGAAGTCCAACATTAGCTTTAAGCTCCAGAAAAATCCCAAATGCCATCACAAAACAGCTCACTATCACAGTTATCAACTGCATTAAATAATTGTCCATTACCAATGAACGTGTGAGCCATAGATTTATATCAATAAAAAAACCATATAAAAAGGCAAGCGGTAATTGAATCAATTGTATAAAGCTAGCTTTTCCTTTCAAAAGAACAACCTGTGATAATACTAGCAAAGTATTTATCAGTATGGCAAATGTTCCAACAGTGATATATGGTACAATAAGATTAAGCACATATGGCACTGAAGAGATGGGACTTGTACCCAAATCGGACCTGATAGATAAAGCTACTCCATGTCCTATTATAAAAATTCCGAGCACAAGCAACAGAATTCTCAAACCTAATTTATCTTTTTCCACAAACATATATTAACGCATGAAACGGGTACTGCAACCTCCCAAAAATAATAACCTAAATCGTGTTGATAACCTTTGCAAATATAGTAACTATTGGCCACATAAAAAAGCTGCGGTTCTTTTGTAGACCACAGCTTTTTATCTAAACCTAAAAAATCTTTTTTTATCTTATGCAGACACTACTTTAGATTTTTCAACTCCATACCCCATTCGGGTAATGGACTTCTCAATATCTTCAATCGATACTTTTTCTTGATCGAAGCTAACTTTAAGCTTACTTGCGTTGAACATAACTTTCACAGTTTTTTGATCAACACCTTCTAATGTTTTCATTGCCCCTTCAATTTTCTGTATACATGATGGGCATGAAAGTGTTTCTAATTGAATTGTTGCTGTCTTCATATTTAATTCTCCTTTATTTATTTGTTATTATTAATTTGTATTGCAAATATAACCTTAACCAAATCATTAAACTGTCACTTGGGTTACAACACCATAATTTACTATTAAATTATATTACTTTTTTGATTTATAGCGTAAAAGTCTCATCCCATTGAGGATTACCACTAGTATACTAAGCTCATGTATGAGCATACCCACAGACATATTAACCCATTGGCTAAAAAGCAAACCTGCAAATAAAACAAGTACTACCCCCACAGCTATTAAAATATTCTGTTTCATATTTCTTGATGTAGCTTTCACCAATCCCAGTGCATGTGTGAGGTGACTTAAATCTGAGTTCATCAATACAACGTCTGAAGTTTCAATTGCTACATCCGTTCCGCTTCCCATAGCTATTCCAATATCGGCAATTGCAAGAGAGGGGCTGTCGTTAACACCATCACCCACAAACGCTACGGTATGGCCTTCACTTTTAAGTTTTTTGATGTAGGCCGACTTGTCTTCAGGCAGCATATTACCAAATGCTTTTGTCATGCCAATCTCTTTACTCACAACATCAACAGTACCCTGATTGTCACCCGAAAGCATAACAAGGTTCTTTACACCCATTTTTTTCAGTCTCAACAGATCTTCCTTCACACCACCACGTACCTGGTCGCGTACACCCATCAACAACTGTAACTCACCATCCATTGAAGTTAATACGAGTGAGTTACCACCATTTACTAATCTTTCAATATCTTTTTTAACTTTCTCGTTCAAAAGAACATTCTCTCTCTTCATTAGTTCTACATTTCCAACGGCCAATTTGCGACCATTAACGCTTGCAACAATACCACCACCTTTTACAACCTCTGTATTTTCTACAACTGAAAAAGTAGTATCGCCAATCTCTTCAATAACAGCCTTTGCAAGCGGATGGTCAGACTCACGTTCTATACTAGCCAGATAACCTAATACCTCGTCGCTATTATCAGTGTAACTGATCGTTTCAGAAACAGATGGATTTCCAACAGTCAATGTACCTGTCTTGTCAAAGACAATAGTATCAACCCTACTAAAATCGTTTATTACTTCACTACCTTTAAGTAGAACTCCATTTTTAGCTCCATTACCAATACCAGCAACATTTGACACCGGCACACCTATTACCAAAGCACCCGGGCAACCAAGTACAAGTAATGTAATTGCAAGCTCAATATTTTGTGTTAAAAGCCAAACAACAGAAGCAAGCAGAAGTACTGCAGGTGTATAATACTTTGAGAATCTATCAATAAACCTCTCGGCTTCAGACTTCGAATCCTGAGCTTCCTCAACAAGTTCTATAATTCTACCAAATGTAGTATCCTCTCCAACTCTGTCGGTAATAATTTGTATTGTTCCATTCTCTAATATAGTTCCAGCAAACACTTTTGAGTCCTTTACTTTTCCAACAGGAAGTGACTCTCCTGTGATACTCGCTTCGTTAATATAACCATCGCCCAATACAACAGTACCATCAACCGGCACTTTAGCTCCCGTCTTTACTAAAAGCAAATCACCTTTGTCAACCTCATCTACATCAACATCTTCAAAACTACCATCTGGCATCATCTTAAGTGCAGACTCTGGAGCCATCTCTGTAAGCTCTCTAATTGCAGAACGAGTTTTGTTTAATGTTCGTTGCTCGAGATAAGCACCAAATAAAAACAGGAAAGTAACTATAGCCGACTCTTCATAACTCTGAATCAAAAAAGCACCTATTACTGCAATTGTAACAAGCACATCAATACTTACCACCTTTACTCTTAATGCCTGATATGCTTGTATTGCAATTGGCAACGCACCAATAATTGATGCTATAATTAAGGATATTGTAAAAACTTCAATACTGCCGGTTGTCCATTTGCTTATGTAAGCAGTGACAATTAAAATAGCACTTAAAAGTGTAATCTTATTTTTTTGTTTAAATATAAATCTTTGCATATAGTTCATTTTTTGTATTGCAAAGGTAGGCATTGCTAAAGGCTATATGTGTCACTTAAGCGACACCGCATAAAAACGTAAACTAAACCGTTAGACTGATAAAACTTAATCTCCTAAAACAAGTCGTATTTATTCCATACATTCACCTTACATACTCCTTACCTTGTTCTTTTAAACAGGAGGATTATTAGGAGTTGGTTAGTACTTAGTAAGATTTTTGTAAGATTTTTGTAAGATCTGTTTATGTAAATGAACATTCACATCAAAATCACGTTTTAACTTTTAATCCTATTTCTTCAATCAAAACCAATTGTATGAAGCATTTTTCTATATTTTTCCTTATTACACTTTT
>CAZSBA010000045.1:16613-19191 GCA_964605035.1 uncultured Proteiniphilum sp.
CAATCAAAACCAATTGTATGAAGCATTTTTCTATATTTTTCCTTATTACACTTTTATTAATTATCGGGTGTGATGTTAACCGATCTGAAGAAAATAATAAGGACACTATTATAGTTATTGATTCTGTTTTTCAACATAAAGAAGAACAAAGAGAATTAACTGCATATGATATACTAATCAATAAAGATATTAAATACGAAAAATATCACCTCGAAGATGAATACCCTTATAAAGACACAGTAAGAATTTTTCAGTGGGATAAAATAAAAGAGAAACTTGCTCATATCGATAATGAAGTTTCAAAAGGTGGCAATTGGGCCGTTATTAGCAATTATAAAAATTTAAATGGTGAGTCACCAACTATATCTGATTATGTAAGAAACGAATATGGACGCGTGTCTGATCAATATGGAGTTGAACGTTATCAATCTGCTCCCTTGTATACAACTAATAGTGACACCGTGCATGCACGATATGGAAGAGATGGCTGGTTGGCTAAAATTATTGATAGTGATACTACCGAAATGATAAAAGTTTCGGGTGTATCATTTGAGGATGAATATTTAATACCAAAACGTTATCTGGTTTTTTGGGGTGATACCATCAAAATAGATAAAGTAGTAGTAGTTGATGTAACCAATCAAAACATAACCAGTCTCGAGAAGAGAGGTAACGAATGGTTTGTGCTAAGTATGAACCCCGCAACAACAGGTGTTCACAACCCTCCTTATGCACTTGAAACTCCTTTAGGTATTTTTGCTGTGCAAGAGCAGAAACAGAAAATGTATTATACAAAAGATGGTTCAAGCGAACTAGCAGGCTATGCACCTTATGCATCTCGATTTACTAATGGAGGATATATACATGGTGTGCCTGTGCAATATCCTCGTCAAAGTATTATTGAATGGAGCCCAAGCTTAGGTACAACACCCCGATCGCATATGTGCGTTAGAAATGCCTCCTCACATTCAAAATTTATTTACGATTGGGCAACTGTTAAAGAGACTGTTGTGGTTGTGATTGATTAACTTCTTTGTAAAGCAAATATATTATATTTGAGAAAAATCTTCAGAATATAAACATGCGCACTACAATATTTTCTATCACTTTTCTTTTATTATCGGCTCTAACATTCCCTATTGGACACACTTCAGCTAAGAAAAGCCTATCGATAAGTGAACGGTTAGCTAATGAAACCGAACTAATTTATGACCTGATGAATCTTGAGGGATTAATCGATATTAATGCCTTTAAATCAGCCTATTCGGGTTATAAAAAGTTAAATAACAATAAGAGTTCTCTACTTACAATTATCGACTTCAATTTGCCTTCTACAGAAAAAAGGATGTATGTGCTCGATATGGACAAAAAAGAGGTAATGTATGTTACACACGTTGCTCACGGACGTAATAGTGGTGGTAACTATGCCACATCATTTTCAAACAAAAGCGGATCATACCAAAGCTCTTTGGGATTTTATAGAACCGCCGAGACATACAATGGAGGCAATGGCTATTCGTTGCGCTTGGATGGACTTGAGAAAGGAATAAACGACTTGGCTCGCCCGCGTGCAGTTGTTATTCATGGAGCGGACTATTGCAATGAGGAGTTCATAAAATCCACAGGCAGATTAGGTAGAAGTTTTGGTTGCCCTGCCCTACCACAAAATCTTAACAAACCAATTATCAACACCATAAAAGAGGGGTCACTCCTTTTTATCTATGCCGATAAGCCAGAATATTATGCATCAACAAAAATTCTGTAATAATTGAATTGAAAAGATAAATGATTACAATCATCCTCATCATTCTCACTACACTTATATCTATCAGAGCATTCAAAGACAATGATTTGATGAGTAGAATAATATTTCATCCACCGGCTGTAAAGCATGGAGAGTGGCATCGCCTTTTCACATACGGAGTAGCACACGCCGACTACACCCATCTCATCTTTAACATGTTTACTTTATACTTTTTTGGGCCGGAAATTGAAAGTGTATTTAAATCGATCTTAGGTCAAACAACTGGTTCAATATTTTATATTCTACTATACCTTTCGGCACTGATTGTTTCAATTATTCCATCCTATTTTAAAAATAAAGATAATGCTTCCTATTACAGCTTGGGTGCATCCGGAGCAGTCTCTGCTATTATTTTTGCTTATGTACTTATAAACCCCATGAATTACATGGGAGTCTTGTTTATACCAGTTATGCTACCTGCATTTCTCTTCGGCCTGATTTTCATATTAATATCTATGTCGTTAGAAAAAAAACAATCGGGGGGCATAAACCACTCTGCACACATTGCAGGGGGTATATACGGCATCATTTACATGATTGCCATCTTCTTTATTGTTGCAGACATAAATCTACTTAGTTCATTTATTGATCAAATTAAGGTCGAATCCATTACAGACCTCTTCTATTTTGGCTTTTAAATAAATCAGATACTTTTGCATTAAATCTAATAATAACAATAGATTCTCTGAACAAAAGCCATTCGCTTTCGGTTTTACAATAAACGTCTATCCTTGTTAAAATCCTTTAACTGGCAGTTTTATGGAAAAAGAAGTT
>CAZSBA010000046.1:0-1245 GCA_964605035.1 uncultured Proteiniphilum sp.
AGAAAGATGCGAGAAATGTTAAGTTAATAGTTGATGCAATTGAAGATAAAAGACAGATAATACTAAAAGATTACTCCTCGCCACATGGCGAAACCATTCGCGATCGCAAAGTTGAACCATTTGCTTTTACCACCAACTACGTACAAGTTTGGTGTTATGATACAGAAGAACTAACATGCAAGCTTTTTAAAACATCGCGAATAAGAGCAGTGGAATTGTTAAACGAACATTGGAAGAACATAGATAGACACAACAAAGGGTATATTGATATCTTCAGAATTAGCAGCAATCACCTCCACCCTATACAATTAAAACTCAACCTCCGATCTTATAGCTTACTTATAGAAGAACACCCACTTTCGGCTAAATATATCAAAAAGGTTTCAGGTAACGAATGGATACTTGAAACCAACGTATGCTCTTTTAAAGGTGTAGGACGCTTCATATTGGGGCTTTATGAAGATATCGAAATCTTAGAGTCGAACGAGTTAAAAGAGTATATTAAGGAGAAAGCAGAAAAGATGAATTTATATATATTTGAAGAGAGAGTAAATTTTTTAGAATAAGAAAAGGATAAATTCATTTCTTTTAAATATCAACACCCATTTCATCGAACCTTGCTGCTGCATTAAGGAAATGAGCAGTTATCCAAAACACTGTCCATCCTTCCGAATATCCTCCACGAAGCTTGTGTACATCCGACATATCACCTTGTTGTGCAAAATTAGTTTGCTGCAATTGCTCTCCCTGACTGCCATAAGGGTTAGTCAATTGATAACAGCTACGATACATAACTGATGACAGTTTTTTTAGTCTCTCATCTTTTAGATAAACACCCATTTTATAAACTTCTGGTGCAAAAAGCACTCCATATACATCTATGTGCTGATTTTGAGGTGACACAACAGTCCAACCAGTTGATTTAAAATTATAGTCTGACATACGTCCTGCAGGTAACGGGATATCCCATACCACTACATAACTCAAACAAACATCCATTGCATGCTTTGCCCATTCGAGATATCGATCTTCTTTAAGCCTGTCGTATAGTTCTATAAAACCCTGAAAAGCAGCCCAAGCTCCTTCCTTATCCTCACAAGTTGCATCTAGAGTCCCTCCCCAATAGGCGCCATTCATAGTCAGATGGCGGTTGGCAAATAATTCGGCAGCTTTAATTGCAGCATCCTTGTAATCATTATTACTAAACAACTCAGAAGCAATTAAAAGTGGGGCAATATAAAAACC
>CAZSBA010000046.1:1345-13109 GCA_964605035.1 uncultured Proteiniphilum sp.
TCCAACACCTGAAGAGCAAAACCAGGAGAGCCGGCTTGTCCACACCATCCCATAACAAGATCTTCTCGTATAGAAAGGTCATACATGCCAAAACCACTAATGTCTCCCTCATCAATCCATCGTGTTTTGGCAAATCGATATTTACTCTTTACAATTTCATCAAAACTCTCAAAGCGATCTACATTATATGGTTTATGAAGGTTTAAAGAAGTATACAAAGGAGGCTGAAATCCACTTCCTTCTCGTTTTATGGGGTACAATTCGATGTAAAACTCTTTCTCTATTATCCTTCCTGGCTCAAGTGATAGATATGTGTTGCTATATTTCATTGGAGCCCTTTGCAGAGCTTTAGCAACGCTGCGTTTTCCATTATACCCAATTGGTCCTGAGTATAGCACAAACTCTGTATATCCATCGTAGGCCTCCACGCCCATAGACCACCATTGATCATTGAGAACTGCACCTTTAACAGGACTAGGAGTTGTGTGAATAGCTGCTGCGTATTTTTCATTCCTATTTTCAAGCATTGCAAATGGCATAGGATATCGGTGGTCTTCAAAAATAGCAAATTCACCCGCTTCCCCATTATATACCGGAATAATATCAGGATTTACTTTTGCTCCCATTTTATTTCCATAATATAAAATGCCTGGAAGTAGCGGCTTCAAATTGTTTCCTTTGACCCTGAATCGTACCGAAAGAGTTGCATTATGTAAAGTATCAGGCCCCTTCCATTCAAATCTTCTGATACATTTAATCAATCCATCATCAAGTACAATATATGAATCCCTCAGCAACATTTCTCCCTCAGGCAAGACAATACTACCAGTAAGAATAGTCCAATTGTCCAAATATTCAATATGAGTGGGATTAGCATGATTCCAATCAGTCATCCAATCGTTTTCCCAACCTGTTGCAATAGACCACAATCCCTCGCTTGCTGGAGATATTAGAGTTTGCTCTTCGTACGAAATTTGAGGTGAATAACCTTCGAATGAGATCGATTGAGAAAATACAAATAAAGGCACAGCTAAACAAGAAGTAATCAATGTAAATAGTTGTTTCATATTATGACGTTTAATCTTTTTTTTACAAATATAAAAAATATATTTGTTAGTATTGAGTTAATATTGGTACGCTATTTGCATAAACAACTATATAAATCAATTTTATAAATATCAATACAAATATGAGTTTTTTGAATATTGCACAAAGCAGATATACAACAAAGAAATATGATTCTTCAAAAAAGATAGACAACAATACAATCGATAACCTGAAAGAGATAATCAGGTTGAGCCCTTCATCAATTAATAGTCAGCCTTGGAGGTTTACTTTTGTAGAAGATGAAAATGTAAAGACTGAACTTTCTAAATTTTCTCATCACAACATGGATAAAGTTAAAGATGCAAGTCATATAGTGGTGTTTAGCGTACTGAAAGATACCGAGTCTTTCGAAAACATGAGGCTATCTAAACTACCAGAAGGTGTTATGTCATATTACAACAGGGCATTGAAACCAAAGGGTGATGAACAAATAATGGCATGGATGACATCTCAGGTATATCTGTCGCTAGGCTTCTTTTTAAGTGCGGCTGCTAGCCTAGGAATAGACTCTACACCAATGGAGGGTATAGATCCGTGTGGATATGATACTGTTTTGCAGGATGATGGTTACAAAACACTGTTCGCCGTTGCAATTGGATATCGACACGAAGAAGATATTAACCAGCCAAAGAGTACTCCTAAGTATAGATTTGATAAGGATATGGTGATAAGATCAGTTTAAAATTGATCTTATATAAAAAAACTAAACATTCAAGAGAGTCAGTTCATTTATTGACTCTCTTAATTTATTAGCCTTATCTCTAAATTCTTTCTCGTTACCAAACTCAAAAAGGCGTACAACTTCGGAATTGCATATTTTGCATCTGCCATAGACTTTTACGTCATTTAATTTTGTGAGAAATATTGTATCAACAAAAATACCTCTTATTGCAAAACTTTTACAATGTGAGCAATATATATTATTTTCTATAATACAATTATAAAAATTCTTATCAAGTCCTGTCAGCAATACTCCTAATTGAAATCTATTTATCTCTATTTCACGGCGCAAATTCATCTTTCTTATAATCTGTTTTTATCATTTTATTCCAAAAATAAACATATTATACAGTCTGTTTGCATATTCTGCAATCAAAAGTGAATAATACCTCAAAAGTATGATGCATTTATGACAGTGTATGTCAAACGAATATTAATTTTCTGTTTTTACTTCTTTAGTTTGTGGTATAATAAGGTTTAATATAACGCCTATTAATGCTGATAATCCTATTCCGGTCATACTAACACCTCCTATTGTAAGTATAGCTCCTCCAATACCCGTTGTTAGGATTAGTGATACAATAATCAAATTACGAGTATTACTCATATCTGTTTTGTTGTGAATCATATTATTAATTCCGGTAGCTGCAATCATACCAAATAAAAGAAGCATAATTCCGCCTAACACTGAGCCAGGTATGGATCTGAGAAATGCACTTACTTTACCCACCATTGAGAAAAGAATTCCGGTGATGGCAGCTATACGGATTACTGTTGGATCTGTTACTTTTGTGAGAACCATTGCACCTGTAACTTCTGAATACGTTGTTACCGGAGGTCCTCCAATCAATCCAGCAAATATACATGCGATACCATCGCCAAACATTGTACGATGAAGTCCTGGCTCCTTAACAAAGTCTTTATTCGCAACCTGACTTACAGCGTATACATCTCCCACATGCTCAATTACTGGAGCAATAGCTACTGGTATCATGAATAGTATTGCACCCCACGAGAACTCGGGTTTTACAAATTGAGGGAGACTAAACCAAGCGGCTTCAGAGATACCGCTGAGGTCTACTCTGCCTAATATCATAGCAACAATGTAACCTACTATTATTCCCGCAAAGATAGGAATTAGTTTTAACAGACCTTTAGCAAACAAGCTTACTACCACTGCCGTTACAAGTGCAATTATTGCAAGCAACCAATCTTCAGTAGCCATGTTTACACCCGTACCTGCGAGGGAAAGACCTATTAGCATGATTACAGGTCCTATTACGACTGGAGGAAAAAGACGTTTAATTAGTTTTATGCCCTGCCATCTTACAAGAGCACTCATAAGAAAATAAACTAACCCAACCGCTACCAGTCCCGACAAAGTGCCAGCCAGCCCGTATAGCTCAGTAGCTTTAACTATAGGTGCTATGAAAGCAAAACTGCTGCCTAAAAAAATAGGGACAATGCCTTTCGTAACTAAATGAAAGATCAGTGTCCCTACTCCTGCAGTAAAAAGGGCTGTTGAGGGATCGAGCCCGACTAATAATGGTACTAAGACTGTTGCACCAAAGGCAACAAATAGGAACTGTACTCCAACAATGGTTTTCTGTCCGTGGGAAAGTTGTTTATTGTTCATTAATTGTTAAAATATAATTTTGGGTGCAAAGATATATTTTTTTATTGAAATATTAAGATATTTATTTTTGAAACTCTGCCTTTTACCTAAATGATATCTAGATGAAGGAAATATCCGGACAAGAAATTAACCTGTCCGGATATAAAAAGAATGAATGAATGAAAAAACTAACTAGAACTTAAACGAAACACCTGCATTTATTACCGATACACCATATCCTATCTCTGCAAAAGCAGCTATATTATCTGTAAAAAACCAACGAGCTCCTAAAAAAAGCGAATAACCAAGTCCGCTTCCATAACTGTTAGGTCCGTCATATCCTCCTGTAGTAGAATAACTTGCAATATTATACCCAAGCATTAGCCCTGCATAAGGGTCGAGCTGCGGTATAGTTTCGATACCATGAAAATGATAAGCTCCACGTGCACCAACTACAGTGTAATTCCATTTCTGAGTATAGCCCTCCGTTTTGTATCTGAATCCGGTGTTGCCAACATACCCCCCAAGACTGATAACCCCAGGGCCAGCTTCCCATAAACCATGCTCAAAAGAACCACTGATTGCTGGTCGCCCTGTGCCAAGTCCACTTAAAGCGGTACCAAACCCTATTCCAAGATTTACTGCACTTGTACCTTTTTGAAACTGTTGTGCAAATATTGGCGAGTTTACTAACATAGCCAAAATAGTAATAAAAATAATTTTTCTCATGATTGTAATTTTAATTGTTTTGTAATATTTTAAATTATATAATTTCAATTAGCCGCATATTTAATATTTGCACCTTGTATATATTTATTATTAGAGGAGTTATATACGCCCTTCCAGTCGCCCACTGCTGGTGATGATGCATTGCCATCTCCATTTGTATCTCCACCATTAGCATCATCTTTATAGGATGTAAGTATTGCTGATGAGGATATATTTATAACTCTGGATGATGACGAACTTAAACCCGAGCCTGCACTCATAAATTTTACTATTGCACCTGCACCTATATTAATAGTTTGAGTTGATCCCTGAAACCATTCATCAATTACATAAGGCACTTCTGATACGTTCCATGAAACAACAGCTCCGTTTGGCGAGCTTGATGAAGTTAAATATATACCATTGCCTGTATTGGTTTCCGCTGGATCTATCGGATTATGAAACATATTGTTTGTATTAAGTGTGTAATAGGCATTTACTGTTATTGGCCTACCATTATCATAGAAAACATTATTTGTAAAAACACTAATTTCATTATCTATCATTGCAGAACCGCCGTAAAATGCACAATTATTAAAAAACGATGCTGAAGCACTCAATGTATGTGCAATAACACAATTATCAAATGTGAACTGTGCTGAATTGGGACCTGATATTTTTACTGCATTATAAAAACCACCTGTGTTACCTCCAGCATATAAAATGTCTACATACTGAAAAGTAGTGCCATTTGTTCCATTTAAATTAATTTGTTGCCAGTCGCCCTTAAGTGGCTCTGTAGCAATACCATCACCATTTGTGTCGCCACAGTAACTATCATCGGCCAATGAAGTAAACACAATACGGTTAGTAGCTGTACCTTTTGCAAGTATAACTCCGTCAACGACAGTAATTCTTGCTCCTTTAAGCTTCACTACAACACCCGGCTCAATTGTCAGCACACTTCTTATGTTAATATTTATGTCTTTTATAACATACACATTGCCGGCAGTCCATCTTGTTGGCTCGTTAATATGATTTGTAATTTCAATAATATTGCAGTTCTGATCCTCTTCTCTTTCAAGGATATCATCTGTTTGACATGCTGAAAAGATGAAAAAAGTGCCTAAAGTGATAATTAATAATAACTTTTTCATTTCTTTGATATAATTAAATGTGATTTATAAATATTAAACGCAGCAAAGATAGATGCGTATATATAAGTCAACAACCCCCAAAAAGGGGTAATATCTTTTAAGTATTCACTATATCTTTGCAATTGTAAAAGATGTATTATTTAAATTTTATAGTTTTGAAGAATATATATTTTTTATTTTTATGCGTGTTTATGTTAAACTCTGTTTCAACATTAGCACAGAATTTAGATTCTCTTGAATTAATTCTCAACTCACATAATGAAAAAAAGGATTTAAAACCCGAAGAGTTATTAAAAGCTTATGATAATCTTAGTTGGGGCTATTTGAGCTCCGATTTTGAGAAGTCGGTACATTTTGGTGAAAAAGGTTTGAAGTTATCTCATAAAGAAAACGACAAGGATTACATTGCTACTTTTACTCGTAACCTGGGTGTTGCCTATTATATGTCAAGCCAGTTTGATATAGCCGAAGAGTACTTGAATGAAGCCTTGGATATGGCACAGAAAATTGATAACCATAATCTTGAAGGTCGTATATACGGTGCGTTGGGGAATCTATATAACAGACAAAGTCAATACACTTTAGCTTTAGATTATTACCTTAAAGCAACATCTATTTATGAAAAACACAATAATAAACTTCATTTGGGTAGAACATTAAGCAATATTGGGGTATTGTATCAAAAGCTGCTTAATTTTGATCAGGCTCTTAATTATTTTTATAGGGCTGCAGACATTGCAAATGAAATGGATGATAAAATGAGCCTTGCAAGTATTTACATATCACTTAGTGATATAAACATTGATATCGATAAAGAAAAGGCAATAAACTATGCAGAAGAAGCAATATTAATATTTAAAGAGTTTGGTAACAGATTTAGTGAAGTTGATGCTATGCTTGGATTGGCAAAAATATATTATAGTACGGATGACTTTAATATAGCTCAAAAAGTTACTGAAGATGCTTTGCAAATTTCTAAAGAGATGGGAGCACCTTTTTTAATATCACAATCATATGTAGATCTCTCCAATATATATTATTATCAGAAAAAATATGCGCTAAGTGAGCAAGCAGCCATAATTGCGTGGGAAAACGACTCTACCGATATAAATCTAACAAACAACATATTGTATAACATAACCAGAGCTAACATTTATTTAGGGAACTCAGAAAAGGCAGAAACATATCTATATAAACTACGCGATAAGCTTGAGTTTTTCTCTAATAGTGAGTATCAGAATGCATTATCTGAACTTGAGGTAAAATACGAAACAGAGAAAAAGGAGCTAAAGATTATGGTTATGGAAAATGAAAAGAGGCTTAATAGAATGTTAGTAACTGCTATTGTAGCATTACTACTTTTTGCTTTAAGCTTTTTTGTAGTGAGGCACAGACTTTCGAGGCAAAGACAAAAACTTGCCGAACAGAAGGTGGTTCAGCTCCAAAAGGAGAAGCAGCTCGCAACAGTACAGGCTGTGCTTGATGGTGAGACTGCCGAAAGAAGCCGTCTTGCCAAAGATCTGCACGACGGGTTGGGCAGTATGCTTTCAGTTGTAAAATATAATCTTCCGGAAATGAAAACAGGTGTAATATTAGAAAAAGAGAGTGTTGATAGATTCAGAAAAGCCGTGGATATGCTCGACAGCTCAATTCAGGAGCTACGCAGAGTTGCTCATCATATGATGCCCGAGTCATTAATAAGGTTTGGATTAAAAGCTTCACTTGCCGATTTTTGTGATGCCATTCCAAATACTCATTTTCATTATTATGGTAATGAAGAAAGGCTAAGCAGTAAGATGGAAATACTCATATATCGGTCGGTTCACGAGCTGGTAAACAATGCTCATAAACATTCTGAGGCAGATAAGATTGATGTTCAGATAATTCAGGAGTGGGACCGTTTATCGTTGGTTGTGCAAGATAATGGCAAAGGGTTTGATAGTAATACGAGATATGCAGGTATGGGTTTGGAGAACATTAAAGAACGAGTGGAATCATACGGAGGCAAGATGTTTATATCATCTGCTACAGACAAGGGAACAGAAATACATATAGAGCTTAGACCAGATAATAAAAAAAACGACAATGAGTAAAATAAAAGTTGCTATTGTAGATGATCACAAAATGCTGGTTGAAGGTATAGTGAAAATGATTAGCGAGTACGACAATATTCAGATTGTGGGAGTTGCTCATAATGCCGGTAGTTGCAGAAGCTCAATTCCTTTTTGGAAACCTGATGTATTGATGCTTGACATTGGGTTGCCAGATATAAGTGGCCTGGACTTCTGCAAAGAGCTAAAAGTTGAATATCCCAAACTTAAAATACTTGCTCTTACAAGCCATAATGAATATGCGATGGTTAAGCAAATGCTTGGTAATGGTGCATCGGGATATTTAGTTAAAAATGCCGAATCAAAAGAGGTGATTGAAGGTATTGAAACCGTGTATGAAGGAGAAACATTTTTAAGTCATGAGGTTGATCTTTTAATGAAAAAACGACCTAACAACGAAGTATGGCTTACAGACAGAGAGCGTGAGTTATTAAAACTTGTATCCGAAGGATATACAAACGCTGAAATTGGAGAGAAAATATTTCTTAGCCCTGAAACTGTAAGAGGTTATCGAAAGAATTTACTGTATAAGCTGGAAGCGAAAAATACAGCTGTTTTAGTGAAAATAGCATTAGAAAAGAAGTTAATTTAAAGCAATCTAAAATAAAAAAACGGGCGCCGTTTACGACGTCCGTTCTTAAATAAATCTTCTTTCCTTTAAAGGATTTTACTTAATTCTTCTGGAGTTACATTCATTGCCATAATAACTCCATTTTCATCGATTAAGTAATTTCGGAACCCTCTACTCAGCTTAAAATCTCTGTATAAGTCTGATTTGGTTCCACTAACATCACTGAATAGTGAAAAAGTGTCGAGGTTATCCATTGCCATTGTTCTTTCTAAGACATTTATATTCTCATCAAATGCGATCGAGATAAATGTAACATCCGTATTAATCATCGAGAGATAATTGTGTAAGCGGATGTTGGTGGCTCTGGAGTGGGCATCATAAGTAGCCCAGAAGTTAACCACAACTTTTTTGCCTCTGTGTTCACTTAGCATATAAGAATCGCCCTCCAAATCCGTTAAAACAATTTCAGGAATTATTTCTCCGGGATAATAACCTAAAGATGGAGCTGCATCCTTTACGGATCCTGATGATAATGCAAGTGAAAATATTGCTACAAGGCAAAAGTTCACATACTTCATAAAATAAAATTTTGGTTTATAATATAGATTTGCTGATGCTTCACGCAATTGCTAAATCTCTTATTTTTAAAGACTTTTCGCTAAAAGTCTCATTTTGTGGGGTCAAAAGTACATCACTTTTTTGGAATATCGAATTTTTGCGATAAAAAAATCACTTTGAAATGTTAAAACATAAATATTCGCATATAATACAATGCGTGCACATTGTAAGTTATTTAGCTGATTAGGCACATGTTACACTCACGTTCAATAAAACTTATCTTGTTAGTTGTAGATGATATCTATAACCAATTAACTTTAGTGAGAGTGGCTAAAAAAGTTTTCAATTGCTTCGATAGATGAATCTTTTAAAATAACATTCTTCTCTTTATCAAACAGATAAATGGTTGGGATTGCTTTTACATCATATAGTTTCTTGTGAGTTATCTCCATACCTTTATCATATCCATGCACCCAGTTTTGAGGCATCTGTGGAAGGTGAGCAAGCCAAAGGTCTAAATCCTCATCAGGGTATAGGGTTAGAATGGTAAGCATGGTACGTGTAGGGTTGTTTAAAGCAAGTGCATTATTTATTGCATCCGAACTGTTTAACTGATTTGTAACTACCTCACAAGTTGAGCATCCCGGGTTAGAAAACATTAATAATGTATATTCACTTTCCAAGTTATAAAATGAATGTGTCTGGCCTGTAGCAAGTGTGTACTTAAAATTATTGCCTTTTTCTCCTTCCCTATTCTTCATTACCATTTCATACTGGAACTCATAAATTGAACCCTCTGAGTCTGACAGTACTTCAGATGAAATCAATTCTCTTAAAACAGGTATATAAAACTCTTCATTTCTAAATGGAGAGTTGGGATCATAAAAATACTTTTCAAATAAATTTCTAAAATGTGAGTGCATCATATGGTCTACCTCAGCCTTATTAATTGTTTCACTTAATGAGGCCTCTGCTACATCTTTTGGAACATAGTTAAGTATATTTATATAATCTACAAATGCTTGTTCTGTAATCTCGGGCCGTTCAATTAAGCTTCTGTTAGTGAAGTCAAACCTTTTCCAGTAGTTATTTACCAAATATATTGCTCGTTCGTCGTTATCTGTTATAGTTTCTGGAATGGCAGGAAGGATGAAAGTATCTGGAGCAATAATTTCAAGCGGTAATGTATCAAAGTCTCCGGTTAAAACTTCTTGCTGATTAGATTCTGCTTTCTTACTCGATGAACAGGATGCTGTAACCGATAATATCAAAAAAATAGCAATTAAAAGAATTAAACAATTCTGTTTCATAGTAAAGTTGAGTATTCATTAATGACTGTAAAGATAATAAGGCAAAAATGAATTAACTATATAACTGTGTAATAATTTCTAAAATCTGCTTTTGAACATATTGAGTTTAGTGAGTAAATTTTGTACATTTGTAAATTCACTATAGCGATTTTTCATTCATGGATACTTTTATTGTTTCAGCAAGAAAATACAGACCAACTACATTCCGCTCCGTGGTGGGACAGGAAGCACTGACCACAACTCTGAAGAATGCTATTACAGGCAAAAAACTTGCACATGCATACCTCTTTAGCGGACCAAGAGGTGTTGGTAAGACAACATGTGCCAGAATCTTTGCAAAAACAATAAACTGCTTTAACCTGACAAGTGA
The DNA here is from genome assembly GCA_964605035.1 of uncultured Proteiniphilum sp. Lineage (GTDB taxonomy): Bacteria > Bacteroidota > Bacteroidia > Bacteroidales > Dysgonomonadaceae > Proteiniphilum. The sequence continues at coordinate 11,573 of CAZSBA010000046.1, forward strand.
GAATGAGGCCTGCAACGAGTGTGAATCGTGTGTTGCTTTTAATGAACAACGCTCATATAATATACATGAACTTGATGCTGCGTCAAACAACGGGGTAGAAGACATAAGATCTCTTATCGATCAGGTACGTATCCCCCCCCAGATAGGTAAATATAAGGTGTATATTATAGATGAGGTTCATATGCTTTCATCAAGTGCTTTTAACTCGTTTTTAAAGACATTAGAAGAGCCACCTGCACACGCAATATTTATCCTTGCTACAACAGAGAAACACAAGATAATTCCAACCATATTATCGAGATGTCAGGTTTACGATTTTAATCGTATTAACATTAGTGACATTGTTGAACATTTACAATATGTTGCAAAAAAAGAAGGCATCACTGCAGATCCCGAAGCTTTGAACATTATAGCTCAAAAAGCAGATGGTGGTATGCGCGATGCATTGTCGGTTTTTGACCAGTCTGCAAGCTATACACAAGGAAACATCACCTATAGCTCTGTTATTGAAAATCTTAATGTTTTAGATTATGAATATTACTTTAAGCTGACAGATACATTTTTGACCGGTGATGTAGTAAATTCGCTTTTAATATTAAATAATATTCTAAACCGTGGATTTGAGGGCCAATATATTATTAGTGGTATTGCCTCACATTTTAGAGATCTTCTAGTTTGCAAGGATGCTAAAACTGCTCAACTTTTTGAAGTAGGAGCTTCAATAAGAGAGAGGTATATTGAAATGGCAAAAAGATGCACTAACCAGTTTCTGTATAAGGCAATTGAAATTGCTAATGATTGCGATTTAAACTACAGGCAGAGCAAAAATAAGCGTTTATTAATTGAGCTGGCATTAATTAAACTTTGTCAATTGAATGTAACTGATGCTGATGCTGATGTTAAAAAAAAAACAGCATTAAAACCGATTGAGAAAGTAAGCAATAACTCCAAAACAGAATTAGAGAAGAAAGATAATAGCGCCAAAAAGGAAACTGATAAACAACCAAAAGAAATCAATAATGAAAGTAAAGCAGCAACAACTTATCCATCTTCGGCAAAATTAAGAAACAGCAAATTATCTGGAATGGGTATTTCTCTAACTTCACTTGCAAATAAGGATGTGGAGGTAACTAAAACTGCAGTTGAGGAAACTGCTACTAACGGTGACAACTCATTTACAGAAGATGATTTAATAAAGTCATGGAATGAGTATGCAGGCAACCTAAAAAATGAGAAGCTGCTAAAAAATACCATGTCTCTTTACAAGCCCAAAATGATTAGTGATGTAATCTTTGAGGTGGTTGTTAACTCAGAATTAAACAAAGAATATTTGACCAGTAATGGTGAATCTATTCTCACATTTCTGAGAGGCAAGGTTAAGAATGACAACCTTACAATGACCATAACGATATCTAAAGGTAATGTCATAAAAAAAGCACTCACTTCAAGGGAGATATTTGACGAAATGGTCGAAAAGAACCCTGCTTTGCAAAAACTTTCGGATGAGTTTGGACTAGAACTAAGTTAACATTCACCT
>CAZSBA010000046.1:13209-16467 GCA_964605035.1 uncultured Proteiniphilum sp.
TCTACTGATAATAAAATTCATAAAGGTCAGATTGTAACTAATAGTGCAATTGCAGAGGATATTAAAGATCTATTTACTTTTATGTTAAGTGAAGGATTTGTTATAGAAAAAGTTATACCTATTGTAAGATACGACTGGAGTGATAGTCTATCAATGGATGATAATAATAGTTATAGTTTTTGCTATAGGAACATTACATACTCTAAGCATGCAAATGGTATGGCAATTGATATTAACCCGCGATTCAACCCACTAAGATGGAAACATATTGACAGACCAAACGAACCAAAAGGTGCACAGTTAGATACAACCATAAACGGCACATTATATCCAGGGCATCCTGTGGTTGAAGAGTTCAGAAATAGGGGTTTCAGATGGGGACATACTTTTACAAAGTATTATGACGACCATCATTTTGAGAAAGCCCAATTCTCCCTATCTAAATTACGATAGTTTATTGCTTCGGCAAGATGTATAGGTTTGATATCCTCGCTTGAATCGATATCGGCAATGGTACGTGACACCTTCAAGATACGGTCATATGCACGTGCTGATAAAGACCGACGATGCATTGCTGTTTTCAAGAGCTTCAGTCCTGCAGCATCGGGTGAAGCAAACTTATGCAATAGTTTTCCACTCATTTGCGAGTTACTATATACTCCTTTAATATTTCTAAACCTTTCATGTTGTATTTTGCGTGCACTTACAACCCTTTCTCTAACCTTCTCACTAGACTCAGTAGAATTTCTGTCGGCAATTTTTTCGAATGGAACTGGTGATATCTCAATCTGTATGTCAATTCGATCTAGTAGAGGACCTGATATGCGGTTAAGGTATTTCTGCACAGTTCCGGGTGCACAAACACATTCTCTATCGGGATGATTGTGAAAACCACACGGACAGGGATTCATTGCTGCCACAAGCATAAAACGTGACGGATAGTTTACATTATATCTCGACCTGGATATAGTTATAGTATGATTTTCGAGTGGTTGCCTCATAACTTCAAGCACACTCCTATTGAACTCTGGGAGTTCATCCAAGAAGAGAATTCCATTGTGAGCAAGACTTATTTCTCCTGGCTGTGGCGAACTTCCACCTCCTACTAATGCTACGTTGCTTATCGAATGATGTGGAGCTCTGAAAGGTCGTGCAAACATGAGCGAATGGTTCACATCTGTGCTTCCGGCAACACTATGAATTTTTGTTGTTTCAAGTGCTTCTTCTATAGTAAACGGGGGTAATATAGAAGGCATTCGTTTTGCCAGCATTGACTTGCCCGAACCCGGGGGGCCAGCTAACAAAATATTGTGCGACCCGGCAGCGGCTATCTCAAGAGCTCGCTTAACATTTTCCTGACCTTTAACTTCTGAAAAATCGAGATCGAAATATGATTTACTTTCATTAAACTCTTTCTCTAAATCTACAGTTGTTGGTTGAATATTGCTTTCATTATTGAAAAAACTAACTACGTCACGAATGTTTTTTACTGCATAGACTTCTAAACCTTCTACCACTGCGGCCTCTTTTGCATTTTCTGCGGGCAGTACAAATCCTTTAAAACCATTTTCTTTTGCCATAAGCGCCATTGGCAAGGCCCCTTTAAGTGGCAGCACAGTACCATCAAGCGATAGCTCTCCCATAAGCATGTAGCTCGTGAACTTTTCACTAGAGATTGAGCCAGAAGCACCTAAAATGCCCACCGCTAAGGGTAAATCAAAAGCCGACCCCTCTTTGCGGATGTCGGCAGGAGACATATTAATTACAATTTGTTGACGTGGGAATTTGAGTCCATTAACCTCAAGTGCCGAAACAATACGTTCGTGACTCTCTTTTACAGAAGTATCTGGTAGTCCAACCAGAAGAAATCTAATACCTTTGGAGCAGTTAACTTCAATAGTTATAGGTATCGACTCAATACCTTGAACAGCTGCCCCAAATACTTTAACCAGCATTTGTTACAGTTTTATTTTTTTTATTTAAATCTTAATTTTCAGAAGATCTTGTTATCATTTCTGCAACTTCTTGTGCAGGTACATTCCTTAACATTATGGTTCCTTCAGGATTAACAAGTATATTAAAAGGAATATATTGAATATTTAAAAGATCAACAATATCTGAACCCCAGCCTCTATTTTCTGTTACAACAATCCAGGGAATTGAATCATTTTTTACATCAATTGGATATATATCAGAATCGATATAAACAGAGATAAATTGCATACTATCCTTGCTGAGTAGTTCATACTCATTTTTAAGTAACTCTATTGTTTCTCGCGATTCTACTCCAGTGTCAGATATAAACGAAAGCAACAAATATTTACCAACAAAATCACGTGAATCTATTAATTCACCTTCCATATCTTTTAATTGAAAATATGGCAAAACAGCGTCTTCTGCAGATTGATTTAGTTTCTGGGAATATGTTTGTAGCCTTTTTGCAATATTGGTTTCAGCAACTTCCCCCTCTAGATACCCCAAGACCCTTTCGAGTGATTTAGGAGTATCACTGTTAGTGAAAAAATTATTTATTAAGATAAGACTAGATATCTTTGTAGGATTTTCTCTTATATACTCTTCTGCTTTTAATGTTAACTCATGATTTAAAAGATTGAGGTTTGAAATATCTTCATTTCTTGACAAAGAGTTATTCCGAGATGTATCTGAATCTTTAATTATATGTAAATCAGTTAGCAATTGCCCTCTTTGCTTTAATAGATCTTGATTCGCTCTCTTGAATGCAGTCAGATCATTGTTTATTTCATTTCCACTAACTTTAATAAGATCGGGAAATAGAGCATCTCCTTTCACTGCTACCTTCTGACCATTTTCAGCAAATACAACTGTTGAGCTTTCGTTAAAATAAAGCGTAAAGGCAGTAAGTGTATCTATATTAACTGTATAATTAAATTTACCTAAATCGTATACTGGTATAGTATCAACAACAAGGGAGTCTATAGAAATATAAGAGGCCAGTATATAAGGATTTGAGAGATTAGAAATATCACCTTTTATAACCGTACCATCTCCATTTCTGCATGACACTGCAGAAAGCAAACAGATAAAGGAAATAATAATTATGTAATATTTTCTCATTATGTAACTGGAGGGTTTGGTAAATTTATTTTAATTACGAAAGGACAAAGATATACTATTTTTTTAAATATTCAATGATTTTCACATTTATTATTTATATTCTGTTCACATAGAATCTAAAGATTTTAATTATGTTGCAAAGAGAAAGAAAATAGCTAGATT
>CAZSBA010000046.1:16567-18562 GCA_964605035.1 uncultured Proteiniphilum sp.
AAGAAAATAGCTAGATTTGCGTATTAAAATTCAAAATACTAAACATGAACTTCTCTATTATTATCCCCCTTTTTAATAGACCTAATGAATTAGACGAACTTCTTTTGAGCTTATGCAATCAAACAAATAAGCAATTTGAAGTAATTATTGCCGAAGATGGCTCTTCAAAAAGAAGTGATAAAGTTGTAGAGAAATATAAGAATAAATTATCAATAATATATTTTGAGAAACCCAACTCTGGTCCGGGTCCTACAAGAAATAAAGCAGCTGAAAAAGCTAATTTCGAATGGCTTATATTTTTTGATTCCGATTGTATAATTCCCGAGAAATATATTGAAAGCGTAACATCATATCTAAACTCTAATACCATAGATGCTTACGGAGGGCCAGATGCTGCTCTGCAATCTTTTAGCCCATTACAGAAAGCAATAAACTACTCAATGACATCTTTTTTCACCACTGGTGGGATAAGAGGAGGTAGCAAAACCATGGATAAGTTTCACCCAAGGAGCTTTAATTTGGGAGTCTCAAGAAAAGCTTTTAATGATCTGAAAGGTTACGGAACAATGCGTTTTGGAGAAGACATTGATTTTAGTTTACGACTAATTAAAGCTGGTTTTAAAACCGCGCTTATAACCAACGCTTATGTATATCATAAAAGAAGAACTAATTTCAGACAATTTTTTAAGCAAGTTTTCAACTCTGGTATTGCCCGAATAAATCTTCACCTGCTTCACCCCGGTTCTTTAAAAGTGGTTCATTCACTTCCCGCATGTTTTGTTATAGGTGTTGCAGTTATTTTGATTCTCTCACTATTTTATCCACCACTGCTTCTGCTACCTATCACATACTCTATTCTTATTTTTATTGATTCATTATTAAAGAATAGATCTGTAAAAGTAGCTTTTTATAGTATAGCTTCCTCCTGGGTTCAATTAACAGGATATGGCACCGGATTTATATCAGCATTCTGGAATCGCCTTATCCTTAAAAAAGGTGCATATAATGCCTTTGAGAAAAAATTCTACGATTGACCTTTTGATTATTCACTTAAATTTTCTCGCCATAAGCAAGATCACCGGCATCGCCAATACCTGGAATTATATATGATGACTCATTTAAACCCGGATCTATTGCAGCTGCCCAGATAGTTGTTTTATCTTCAGGAAAATTACTTTTGCAATACTCAATTGCTTGCCTGCTGGCTATTATTGTAGCAATATGAATTTTTGAAGGATTGCCTTTTGTAAGCAATGCTCTGTAGGTCAACTCCATACTACTTCCTGTAGCCAACATAGGGTCGGTAAGAATCAACGTTTTGCCTTCTATAGAAGGAGAAGCAATATATTCTATATGTATGTCAAAAGATTTATGCCCAGTTTCGCGATACTTTCTGTAGGCCGAAACAAATGCATTGTCGGCACCATCAAGATAGTTTAACATGCCATGATGATATGGCAATCCTGCGCGTAAGATAGTAGCAATAACCACCTCATCTTGAGGCACTGACACATCGGCCTTATCAAGTGGCGTATCAACAGTTATGGTATTATAGGTGAACTGTTTGCTGATTTCATAAGCCATAAGCTCCCCTACTCTTTCTATATTCCTGCGGAAACGCAGGCGATCGTTCTGAATTGTTACATCACGAATTTCCCTAACGAATGAATTTATGAGGGAGTTACTTTCCGAAAAGTTGATTACTTGCATAGGTTATATTTATAATAATGAGAAAGTGCTTTTAAAAGAAGCTATTTTCGGAATACAAAGGTACAATATTTAGAGCTCCTCCTAAACTTTTAATCTGTTTTTTTGTTAATTAATTGACTAAGTAAATAAAAAAACTAACAATTAAAGAAATTTTTCTTTAATTCCTTTCCCGATTAAAGTTATTTGTTTATTTTTGTAGAGTTGTTATTAGGTATAGATCGAAAAAAAGTTTTTATATATAAACATTAAACCCAAATTATTCAAGATGGCAAATTTAGATTTAAG
>CAZSBA010000047.1:0-18298 GCA_964605035.1 uncultured Proteiniphilum sp.
ACTATTACACTCATTTTGTTTCTCCTTGCACTTTAAAGTGGTTGTCAATTGCAGCCACAGAAGACTCAGTAATCACTAAACTTGTACAGTTCATGATTTTGTAAGTATTTATATCTGAAGCTGTTACTATATTAACTTTCCCTAAATTTCGAGCCGACAAATATACGTTTTTATTTTGACTCGGCAAAACGAAAAGTAGCTTTTTATCAGTCAGTTGCAGTTTTTGTGTAAGCTCCACCAAACTCTTGGTTTTTGGTGTATCAAAATCAAAATCCTCAACTACTACAATAGCACTATTTTTAGCTTTTAAAGAAAGAGCCGACTTACGTGCCAATACTTTTGTTTTCTTATTAATCTTGAAGCCGTAATCTCTTGGTTGAGGACCAAAAGCACGACCTCCACCTACCAATAGAGGCGATTTTATGTCACCACGACGTGCACCGCCACCGCCTTTCTGACGAATCAACTTGCGTGTACTACCGGTAATTTCGTTTCTTTCTTTTGTTTTATGTGTACCCTGACGTTGGTTTGCAAGATATTGCTTCACATCTAACCAGATAACATGCTCATTAGGCTCAATCCCGAAAATGGAATCATCGAGTGTCACCTTTTTGTCTGTCACCTCTCCTTTGATATTATATACTGCTAATTCCATTTTATTTCTCAATTATTACGATTGAACCATTGCATCCGGGTACTGAACCTTTTACAAGTAGCAAGTTGTTTTCCGGAATAATTTTAATTATCTGAAGGTTCTGAACAGTTACACGCTCATTACCCATTTGACCACCCATTCTGGTTCCTTTAAAAACCTTAGCGGGATATGAAGCTGCACCAATTGAACCTGGTGAGCGCAATCTATTATGCTGACCGTGTGTCGATTCACCAACTCCTGCAAATCCATGACGCTTTACAACGCCCTGAAAGCCCTTACCTTTTGATGTACCAATAATGTCAACATACAACTCATTTTCGAAGATGTCAACACTGATTTCAGAACCAGCTTTGTACTGGTCTCCAAAACCTTTGAACTCGGCCAAGTGTCTCTTGGGAGTGGTTCCGGCCTTTTTAAAGTGACCCTTTTCAGCATTTGGGGTGTGTTTGTCTTTTTTGTCAACAAACCCTAGCTGTATAGCGTCATAACCGTCGTTGTCAACGGTCTTAACCTGAGTAACCACACAAGGACCTGCTTCGATAACAGTGCATGGAATGTTTTTTCCCTCGGCACTGAAAACGGATGTCATTCCGATTTTTTTTCCTAATAATCCTGGCATTTCTCTGTTGTTTATAAATTATAATTATGTCTATTAATTAGACTTTAATTTCTACTTCAACTCCACTTGGAAGTTCAAGCTTCATCAACGCATCCACTGTCTTAGCTGTTGAGCTATAGATATCAATAAGGCGTTTAAAAGAAGCCAGCTCAAACTGTTCGCGAGACTTTTTGTTCACGAAAGTAGAACGGTTTACTGTAAAAATTCTTTTGTGTGTTGGTAATGGTATTGGACCGCTTACCACAGCACCCGTAGCTTTTACGGTTTTTACGATCTTCTCAGCCGATTTATCAACCAGGCTATAATCGTATGACTTCAGTTTAATTCTGATTTTTTGGCTCATATATATATTATGTTATTTGATCAAATCAACACGGCCACTCACTTCTTCCAACACCTGTTTTGCTATTGAAGCAGACACCTCTGAAAAATGAGAGAATACCATTGTAGATGTTGCACGTCCAGAAGTAATAGTACGTAATGAAGTTACATAACCAAACATCTCTGATAGAGGTGTTTTAGCTTTCACAACACGAGCTCCTGAACGGTTAGATTCCATTCCTTCGACCTGTCCGCGTCTTTTGTTAAGGTCAGAAATAACATCACCCATACTCTCTTCAGGTGTAACCACTTCAACCTTCATTATTGGTTCAAGCAATATCGGACCCGCTTTTTCAACTGCACTCTTATAAGCCTGCATAGCACAAACCTCAAATGACAACTGATCGGAGTCAACTGCGTGGAACGAACCATCAATAAGAGTAACTTTCAGTTTATCCATTGAATATCCTGCAAGTACACCATTCTTCATAGCGCGTTGGAAACCTTTCTGTACTGAAGGAATAAATTCTTTAGGAATATTTCCACCCTTAACTTCGTCAATAAATTGTAAATCTCCTTCAAAGCCTACATCTGTCGGTTCAACACGAACAATGATATCAGCAAATTTACCACGACCTCCAGACTGTTTCTTATAAGTTTCACGAAGCTCAACAGATTTTGTGATAGCCTCTTTATAAGTAACCTGTGGGCGACCTTGGTTAGCCTCAACCTTAAATTCACGTTTCAATCGGTCGATAATAATCTCAAGGTGAAGTTCTCCCATACCCGAGATAACCGTCTGGCCTGTATCCTCGTCAGTTTTAACTGTAAATGTTGGATCCTCTTCGGAAAGCTTAGCTAATCCGTTAGACAATCGATCCAAGTCTTTTTGAGTTTTTGGCTCAACAGCAATTCCAATAACCGGATCTGGGAAGTCAATAGCCTCAAGAATAATAGGATTCTTTTCGTCACAAAGAGTATCTCCTGTGCGAATATCTTTAAAACCTACACCTGCACCAATATCACCAGTACCGATAAATTCTTTAGGGTTCTGTTTGTTTGAGTGCATCTGAAATAGACGTGAAATACGTTCTTTCTTTCCTGAGCGTGGGTTATATACATAAGATCCTGCTTCAAGTTCACCCGAGTAAACACGGAAGAAACATAAGCGACCAACATATGGGTCTGTAGCAATCTTAAATGCAAGTGCACTTAGAGGCTCGCTAGGATCTGCATGACGCACAAGCTCAATTGAGCTATCGTCAGGATCTATACCTGTAATAGATTCAGTATCCAACGGGCTGGGAAGATAAGCACAAACTGCATCAAGCAGAGTTTGTACACCTTTATTCTTGAAAGAAGAACCACAAATAATTGGGTTAAACTCCATCGAAAGAGTTGCTTTTCTGATTGCAGCTTTTATCTCATCTACAGTAATAGTTGATGGATCATCAAAATATTTCTCCATCAAAACGTCATCATGCTCAGCAACAGACTCAAGTAGTTTTTCGCGCCACTCTTCGGCTTCCTCTAATACATCTGCTGGTATATCAACTATATCATAGTCGGCACCCATAGATTCATCGTGCCACAAATAAGCTTTCATTGTTACTAGGTCAACAACACCCTTAAAATTTTCCTCTGCGCCAATAGGCACCTGAATTGGGCATGCATTAGAACCTAGCATATCTTTAATCTGGCTAACCACATCAAAGAAATTAGCACCAGAACGGTCCATTTTATTAACGTAACCTAATCTTGGCACTTTATATTTATCAGCCTGACGCCATACGGTTTCAGACTGTGGTTCGACACCTCCAACTGCACAAAATGCTGCTACAGCACCATCTAGTACACGAAGCGAACGCTCTACTTCAACTGTGAAGTCAACGTGTCCCGGAGTGTCGATCAAATTAATCTTATATGTGTTATCATTATACTTCCAGCTAGTAGTTGTAGCTGCTGAAGTAATAGTGATACCTCTTTCCTGTTCTTGCTCCATCCAGTCCATGGTTGCTGCGCCGTCGTGCACTTCACCAATCTTATGAGTCAAACCTGTGTAAAACAGTATACGCTCAGAAGTGGTTGTCTTGCCGGCATCAATATGCGCCATGATACCAATGTTGCGAGTTGAATTTAAAACTTCTTTTGAACCCTTAGCCATCTTTTTTACCTTATTGCTATGTTAAAATCTGAAATGAGCAAATGCACGGTTAGCTTCTGCCATTCTATGAATATCTTCTTTACGTTTGTATGCGCCACCCTGACTGTTGTAAGCGTCAACTATCTCACCAGCCAATTTATCGGCCATGGTTTTACCTCCTCTTTTGCGTGCATAAAGAATAAGGTTTTTCATTGAAACTGACTCTTTTCTGTCTGGTCTGATTTCTGTAGGAACTTGAAAAGTAGCACCTCCTACACGGCGCGATTTAACCTCCACTTGGGGAGTAATATTATCGAGAGCAGCTTTCCAAATCTCGAGAGCCGACTTCTCGTCGTTGGCCAATTTTGCCTTAACTGTTTCCAATGCAGAATAAAAAATATCGTACGATAAACTTTTCTTTCCGTCGTACATAAGGTGGTTAACGAATTTTGTCACCCTTACATCACCATAAACAGGATCCGGGAGGATCTGTCTTTTTTTAGGTTTACTTTTTCTCATTGTTGTATAATTTTGTGTTGTTTGGTTGCCTTTTATTAGCCTTCAACGAATTCCACTGAATTCATTTACTCAACCCCCATAAAGTAGCCTTCCCAAATATTTCAACAGTAATTTTTAATTTTAATTATATATTGCCTAATTATTATTTCTTACCAGCGGTTTTAGCACCTGGTTTAGGCCTCTTAGTTCCATATTTAGAGCGTCTCTGAGTACGACCGCTTACGCCGGCTGTATCCAATGCACCTCTTACAATATGATAACGAACACCAGGAAGGTCTTTTACACGTCCCCCGCGCACTAGCACAATCGAGTGCTCCTGCAGGTTGTGTCCTTCTCCCGGAATATAAGCATTCACTTCTTTCGAGTTAGTCAACCTAACACGCGCCACCTTTCTCATCGCTGAGTTTGGCTTTTTAGGAGTGGTAGTATATACTCTCACACAAACACCACGGCGTTGTGGACTTGAGTCCAGAGCCCTAGATTTGCTCTTTTCTTTCAGGGTAGTACGTCCTGTTCTTACTAATTGTTGAATTGTAGGCATTTTCTACTTTCTTTTGGTAATTTTTATTTTATGTTATTACTTTCTCTTAATGCGTTTCTCCTCCACAATAGGCTTTAATAACGCCTTGATTATCATAAGATAACAGCACACTCAGGGTGAAAAACGGCACAAAATTACAAAGAATCAGTCAGATATGCAAGCATTTGCAACTGTTTTTACAAAAAAATACGCAGAAACTTTTCAACAGCATCTGAGAGTGAAATAAAAAAAAATTATTCTTTTACAAAAAACAAACCCAGTGTTTAAATACCTGCCTCTACTTAATTATCACTTTGTTTTGTTTTTATATTGCTGAACCAAAAGAAGTGTGTTTTTCAAATATTCAAACTCTAGTTCAAAACATTCCGAAAAGATCTCCGCCCCCATATTATCTTCAATCTGAGTCGATGTCCAAAGTTTACCTCCTTGCAGATTTAAACTGTTAAACATAGCATCATCATCAATCTCTGCAACATACAAAAAAATCAAGCGTTTAGTAACTTCGTTCTCAAAAGTATATTTAAGCATAAAACGCACAGGAATCTTATCATTACCACACTCTTTACCTAAACTTTCCTTAACTGCCCTATCCAACTCATCATTAAACTCCATATACTCTTCAAATGGATAGTCGAGTTTGCCCGGGTTAAGCACCCTTGATTTGTCACGCTCTTTTAAATAAATAGCACCGTTGTTCATCAAGGCAACCCTTACCACTGGATGCATAAATTTATTCTTCATGTCTTTAGTTACCGACTTAGCCACTCTACCAGTCACCTCTCCTGTTTCGGTAACCACCGGCAACCACTCTTCATTAAATAGTTTCTTGTTCAGAATATGCAATCGTGTACTCTCAAGCACCATAATAGCAAGCAGTATAACCTGAAATAGCACCTTCATCAACATAACACTCATCTGAGATACAGCAATGTCTGCCGTAACCAGAAAAAGCATAAAAAGAAAGAGATGCAGTGTTAGTCCGTATTGCGATTGAAACACAACTCTAAACGACTCTGTCAACTGAGCTTTAGCTCTTCCATTGGCTTCCCTTGCAGCTATAAGCAACAAACGGCCCCTCGATAATCTTGTAAGTGTGAGGAGAATGGTGAAGATAACCTCCACAACAATAAATTTATTCATTCTCGAGAGATCACTGTAACTTGTAAACGACAGCATCAAAGCGACAAAAAAAGCTATAACCGATACGTCGTAAACCACCCTATTATTCCTTTTCACTACCACAACACCCAAAACCGAAAGGGCAAAAGGAATCGCCACAGCTATAGTTGAATCTATGTAGCTGATAAGAAATGAATAGATAAAAAAAGGGATAAGCCCGAGTGCCGGATTACTAATCAACCTCTCTATTAATGAAATTTTTGTCATATAAAGCCTTTTGGCGTTAATTGTGACATAATAACAACAGAAGGTCTTTTTTGTTTACTAATTTTTTCTACAGATTTTCTTTAAAGTAATTTATCACTTTCTCATAAAGATACTCCCTTACGGACGCTCCACCGATAGAGTGATTTTTATCTGGGAAGAAAAACATATCAAAATGTTTGCCTTCATTTATAAGTGCTCGAGTATATTCAATTGAGTTTTGAAAATGCACATTATCGTCGGCTGTTCCATGTATAAGCAGAAGGCTACCCTGCAAATTACCTGCCAGCACTACAGGTGAACCCTTGTCATAACCCTCAATGTTTTGCTGTGGCGTACGCATAAATCGCTCTGTATAAACAGTATCATAAAATCGCCAATCGGTAACCGGTGCAACTGCCACCCCTGCCTTTATTGCACCGCTGCCTCTACTCATGCTCATCAACACATTATACCCTCCGTAGCTCCATCCCCAGATACCAATCCTATCGGCATCAATATAGGGCAATGAGCCCAGGTAGCGTGCCGCTGCAATTTGGTCGTCAGACTCCTTTATACCCAAATTCAAGTAAGTGCTTTTTCTAAACTCCTCACCCCGGGCACCTGTACCTCTGCCATCAACAGCAGCCACTAAAATATCTTCTTTAAGTAGCGCAAAATACCAGTCCACACTATACCTATTAAGAACCTGTTGAGAGTTCGGACCACTATACTGAACCATTACAACGGCATATTTCTTTGCCGGATTGAAGTTCGCTGGCTTCAATAACCAACCATTCAAATCGGTTACACCATCTGCAGCCCTCACCTTAATGGATTCACGCTTAGGCATCTGAGCAGATATAAAAGCTTCTCTAACCGCACTATTATCTTCCAGAGCCCTCACCTGCTTGCCATCTCCAGTGTGCAAAGTAATCTGTGTGGGAGTGTTGTAATCAGACCAATGATTAACGTAAAATTTACCATTTCTGCTAAAATTTGCACTATTATACCCCACCTGCTGCGAAAGCTTCTGCGGAACGGGCTTTGCAATATTTATCCTATATATATTACGCTGCGTGGGTTGCTCATCTGCTGCCTGGTAGTAAACCATTTGTGTCTGCTCATCCACGGCAAGCAAGTCCGTCACATCCCAGTTGCCAGATGTCAGCTGCTGCTGCAAAGTTCCGCTCATACCGTATATATATATGTGGCTATAACCGTCTCGTTCCGAGATGTATGTGAACTTATCATCCATAAAAAATATTGATTTCAATAGCTCAGAGTCAACAAAGTATTTATTTTCCTCTCTAAGTACCAACCTTGCAACAGTAGATCTAGGATTTGCAAAATACATATCAAACCTATTTTGATTCCTGTTGAGTGTCATCACGGCGAGCTGCGACTCATCTTTGGTGAACTTTATTCTGGGAATATATCCATCTTCATCAAGAGGTACTTCCATTTTGCGTGTTACCCTGCTCTCTATATCAAATATCCTGCATTCAACTGTTGAGTTTACTCTTCCCGCTTTAGGGTACTTAAACTCATAATATCCGGGATACATTTCCTCTTCAAATGTCTGAAAGCTGAATTTTTCAACTTCACTCTCATCGGTACGAACAAAAGCCAACAACTTGCTGTCGGGCGAAAATTCCATAAGTCTGGTTACTCCAAACTCCTCCTCATATACCCAATCTGTTGCACCATTTATAATTTTGTTGGCCTCACCATCATTGGTAACTTGTGACTCCGTATCAAAATCGAATTTAGTAAGCCATATATCTCCATCAATTACATAAGCAACCATTTTACTGTCTTCAGAGAAAACAGGAACCATCTGCTTAGAAGTCTGCTCCGATAACTTCCTTGTCATATTACGCCTAACATCATGATAGTAATATGTGGCCTTATACGAACGTCTGTAAATCTGCTCCCTATCTCTATAAACAAGAACTCTGTTCTCGTCGTCACTAACCAAAAAACCCTCAAATGTATCAAAAGGACAGTTGCGGGCTGTTCTGGTACTAAAAAGCGTATCCACAGGCTCGCCTTTACTGTACGAATATTTAATAACTGCAGTGCCAAGTGCATCTGTTTTGTAGTAATGCATACCGTCGGCCGATGAAACCGTTGCCGCAATTCCCTTAGCATTAAATTTACCTCCTACAATATCGTGCAGGTTATATTGCTGGGCTTCAATAGTCGCAACACACATTGCGGCCAGCAGGACAAACAATATCTTTCTCATTTTCCTTTACTTATCATGTTTAGAGCACAAATATAAGAAATCTACATCTAAATAGCTTACAAAAGCTATTTACAATACTGAAAATATATGTACCTAACTCTTTTTTTTGTATTTTCGGCGTTTATTTAATCCAGTATATCAAAACATAGGATAATTATTGAGATTACAACATACTTTAAATAATCCACATAAAGTTTTTGTATAATCTCATTAAAAGACCAATATATACAAGTTTGGAATCTGATTATAAAATAGTAAAACAACAAATATAAATAAATCAGAACATAATAATCAAAAGTAAATGGAAACAAAAGAGCAAGAGAAAAAGGTAACGGAGCTACCTGAAAATGCTTATCGGGAACTGGCTCCCGGAGAGGAGTATAAACCCGTACTCCCATCCAGTAAACCAGTAACAGAGGTGTCTGGCTATTCAATTTTTATGGGACTATTAATGGCTGTTATATTTTCAGCTGCTGCAGCTTACTCGGGATTAAAAATCGGACAAGTATTTGAAGCTGCCATACCAATCTCAATCATTGCAGTGGGTGCCTCTGCAGCATTTAAAAGAAAAAACGCACTTGGTCAAAACGTAATCATCCAATCAATTGGTGCATCATCTGGCGTTATAGTTGCGGGTGCAATTTTCACGATACCCGGCCTCTACATCTTACAGGCAAAATACCCCGAAATTCAGGTCGATTTTTGGCAAATATTCTTCTCATCTCTTCTTGGTGGTTTTCTAGGGATATTATTCCTTATCCCTTTTCGTAAATATTTTGTAAAAGATATGCATGGTAAACTACCCTTCCCCGAGGCCACTGCTACTACTGAAATATTGATGACTGGCGAAAAGGGTGGTAATAAGGCACGACTCCTTATAACCAGTGGACTCATTGGTGGTCTTTTCGACTTCTGTTTTTCTTCATTCCGCCTATGGAGCGAAGTTATAACAACCAAAATAATTCCTGCAGGTGCAATGATGGCCGACAGGTTTAAAATGGTATTTAAGTTCAATGTAAGTGCACTCATCTTCAGTTTCGGATATTTAGTCGGACTGCGCTATGCTGTTATTATTACAATGGGGTCAATCCTATCATGGCTGGTATTAGTACCAATGGTAAACGAGATTGGCGTACTCGGAGCTACAGTTGGTGGAGGCATTAACCCTTTTGAATCAATGAGCGCTGAGCTTATCTTTGCCGATTATGTACGTCCTATTGGCATAGGAGCAATAGCCATGGCAGGTATTATAGGAATTATCAAATCTTCAAGTGTTATAGGCACAGCCTTTAAATTGGCTGTAGGCAAAAAAGGTGTAACATCAGATGTACCTGAAAACGCAAAGCGTAGCGATCGCGATCTTAAGATGTCGTTCGTAATGCTCTTCCTTTTCCTTACCCTCATTGCTGTATTCATATTTCTTATCACAGGAGTTAATATTACATTAGTACAGGCACTTGTAGCCCTCGTAACCATCACCGTAATCTCATTCCTATTCACCACTGTTGCAGCAAATGCAATTGCAATTGTGGGCTCCAACCCAGTATCCGGAATGACGTTAATGACATTAATTTTAACATCGGTTGTATTGGTTGCTGTTGGCCTCGAGGGGTGGCAAGGTATGGTAAGTGGTCTCATCATCGGTGGAGTTGTATGTACTGCATTATCTATGGCAGGAGGTTTTGTAACCGACCTGAAAATTGGTTATTGGATTGGCACAACCCCTGCTAAACAGGAATCATACAAATTCCTCGGAACACTTGTATCTGCAGCAACAGTGGGTGCTGTAATTTTTATTCTCAACGAAGCTTATGGCTTTGTGGCTTCACCCGACAATCCTAATCCAATGGTTGCTCCTCAGGCAAATGCCATGGCTGCCATCATCGAGCCACTTATGGCTGGATCGGGTGTTAGTTGGATGTTACTAGGCATAGGTGCTATTATCGCAGTTCTTATCAACTGGCTGGGCATATCTCCCCTTGCATTCGCACTGGGTATGTTCATCCCAATTCAACTAAATACTCCACTTATAGTGGGTGGACTTCTAAATCATTTTATCAATAAAAAAGGTAAAGACAAAAAACTCACAAATGCTCGTCACCAGCGTGCAATACTTATCTCCTCCGGATTCATTGCCGGAGCTGCACTTTTTGGTGTAATTGGTGCGCTTATAATATTCTTAACAGGCAACAGCTATGCGCTAGATATGGGTGTTTGGTCGGATCCTGATGGTGTTGGTGCCCAGGTTACTGCACTCATAGCATTCATAGGTCTTGTCGCTTACTTTATTTGGGAAACTAAAAGAGCAAAAATTGATGATTAATCCTCAATTACAAATAAAAAGTATATTCAGTAAATATAATTTATGAAAAAAGCATTTATCATACTTGCCGTATCATTCTCACTGCTTTCCTGCACAAATAGGGGTAGCAGTGAGTTTACTGCAAGTGACGACTTCACCCAATACGTAAATCCATTTATTGGCACTGCCTTCACCGGTCACACTTTCCCCGGGGCTACATATCCGTTAGGTTTTATGCAGCCAGGGCCCGAAACAGGAAATTATTCTTGGGACTACTGTGCAGGCTACTTTTACGACGACAATAAAATCAACGGATTCTCACAAAACAGGCTAAACGGCACGGGTATCGTCGACTTGGGCGATCTGCTAATTCAACCATTCGCTGGCGATGTCAGAGAGGATCTAAGCAGTGGATTCAATAAGAGCACCGAAAAGGCTACTCCCGGATATTATGGAGTGGAGCTAACAGACAATGATGTTAAAGTTGAGGTCACTACCTCTCCGCATGTTGCTTTTCATCGCTACATTTATAATCCCGAAAAAGAGGCAAATGTACTGGCCGATTTCCAGAGTGGACTAGTATGGAGCAAAGACAGAGCCTCGGTTCATGTTCTCGATAACGAGGTTAACTTCGAAGGCGACAGGGTGATAACTGGCTACACAACTCGCACAGAGTGGGTACGTAGGACCTACTATTTCGTAATAGAGTTCGATAAACCAATCGCCTCAAAAGAGAAGCTCAAGCAGCGTGATCCTCGTGAAAAAGCTCCACGCTACATTCTAAACTTCGATATGGGAGACAGTAACGTGCTTAATATGAAGGTTGCCATGTCCACCACAAGCGTCGAAGGAGCTAAGGCCAATCTTGCAGCTGAGGTCACACACTGGGATTTTGACAAAGTACATGCCGATACCAAAAACGAGTGGAATAAATATCTCTCACGAGTACAGGTTGAAGGTAGCCACAACGACAAAGTCAATTTCTACACCTCGCTCTATCACCTCTACATACAGCCCAACAATATTGCTGATGTAGACGGCAGTTATGTTGGTCCCAACAGAGAGATTGCAAAATCTCCAACTGGCAAGTACTACTCCACCCTATCACAGTGGGATACGTTCCGTGCAGCTTTTCCAATGTACACAATTCTAAGTCCCGAGATTATCGACGATCTCGTAAACAACATGCTTGAATTCAGTGAACAGCAGGGACATCTACCTATCTGGGCTCTAATGGGCCAAGAAACATACACAATGGTTGGCAATCACTCAGTGCCAATGGTTGTAGATGCCTACCTTAAAGGATTTAACGGGTTTGATGCCGAGCGTGCATATAACGAAATCAAAAAATCTCTCACACAAGGCAACCACAAGAATGCAGGATGGGATATTTATGATAAATTAGGATATTATCCCTACGATATCATGAAGGTAGAATCTGTATCACGTACACTCGAAGCAGGTTACGACGATTATGCTGCTGCGCTTATGGCAAAGAAATTGGGTAAGATGGATGATTATGAGTTTTTCATAAATAGATCAAACTTCTATAAGAATCACTTCGATAGAACTACGATGAGCATGAGACCGAAAGACTCAAGTGGCAACTGGTTAACACCATTCGATCCATATCAACTTGCTCATGCCGATTCACAAATTGGAGGTCACTACACCGAAGGAAATGCTCTTCAATACACATGGCATGTGATGCATGATATACCGGGACTTATTCAGCATATGGGAGGCAAAGAAGAATCGGGCAAGGTGTTAGACTATCTGTTTACCACAGAGCATGAGTCCTCTATTCAACTCTCAGACGTAACCGGACTCATAGGTCAATACGCTCACGGCAACGAGCCTAGTCACCACATTGCATATTTATATATGTATCTCGACAGGCCACATGACACTCAAAAACTCATTCGTCAAATATGCAGAGACTTCTATCAGAATAAACCAGACGGACTTATCGGTAACGACGATTGCGGTCAAATGTCTGCATGGTATCTATTCTCTGCAATGGGTTTCTATCCGGTGAATACTGTCAATGGAGAATATGTATTTGGAGCACCTCAGCTCTCAAAAGCCACTATCGATTTAGCTAATGGCAACTCATTTATAATGGAGGCTTTCAATCTTTCAGATGAGAATCTCTATATCGAAAAGATAGAACTAAATGGTGAGCCCTATACCAAGAAATTTATCACACATGACGATATTATGAATGGTGGAAAACTAACATTTTACATGACAGATCAATATTAAAGTATCATTTTGTCATAATGACATTTAAATTAGGGTCATTTAAATATTAAAAGACCCTAATTCATGTTATACTAACATATGAAACATTAAAACTGAATAAATAACTATCATTCTCTTACAATTAATTATAATTTTGCGACTTAATTTTAAACATTAACCTTTTGTCTTTTCAAAAGGATACTACAAAAACAAAATAGATGAAAGAAGAAGCAATTGAACTCGAAGGTCCTCAATTATTTGGACACCCAAAAGGGTTAGCAGTCCTATTTTTCTCTGAGATGTGGGAAAGGTTCTGTTATTACGGAATGCGTGGACTATTAGTATTATATCTCACTAAATCACTTTTCCAAGGCGACGAACAAGCTTTCGCAGTATATGCTGCATATACTGCTTTGGTATATATGGCTCCAGTTTTAGGAGGCCGAATTGCCGACAATATTCTTGGATACCGAATAGCTGTTATGCTGGGAGCAATCTTAATGGCAATAGGTGAATTCATGATACTTGGAGGAAATGAAACCTGGCTATATATTGGTATGGGTGCTATAATAGTGGGCAACGGTTATTTCAAAGCAAATATATCTAGCCTTGTGGGTAAGCTATATAAGGCAAATGACCCACGACGAGATTCAGGTTTTACTCTTTTTTATATTGGTATAAATATTGGTGCACTACTTGCTACTTTAGTAGTTGTATGGGTAGGCGAAAGGTTTGGGTTTAAATATGGATTCGGACTTGCTGGTATTGGTATGCTACTGGGATTAATTATCTTCTCAGCAGGACGTAAATTCTTCAAAGACATAAGCAATCCTCCCAATCCCGAAAAACTACACTCCAAAGTATTTGGACCATTTACTCAGTTACACACCACTATTATCTTATCATTCCTTGCAATACCAGCACTTTATTTTCTAATTATATACAACAGTGTTATCGGTATATTGCTAATTTTCACATTTTTGTACATCGGATACACACTTATAAAAGAGGGAATCAAAGGAGGTAAAATCCTAAGAGACCGTATGATAATCTTCATAATACTCTGTCTCTTTAATATCGTATTCTGGGCTCTATTCGAGCAGGCAGGATCATCTCTTACACTATTTGCCGACAGAAGTGTTGATAGAAACGTATTTGGAATTTTCGAAATGACTGCTGGTCAAACACAGTTCTTCAACCCTCTGTTTATAATTTTAATGGGCTCACTCTTCTCGGTGATTTGGGTAAAGCTAACAGAAAGAAATATGAACCCAAATATTCCTGCTAAGTTTGGATTCGGAATAATCCTACTCGGAATAGGTTATCTAATAACCTATTTTGGAAACTTCATACATAACGATGCATTCTTGGTACCACTGTGGATTATAATCGGAATCTACTTCTTCCACACTGTAGGAGAACTGTTTATATCACCAATTGGCTTATCAATGGTAACTAAGCTGGCTCCCGAGCGTATGTCGGGAACTCTCATGGGTGCATGGTTTCTTTCATTCTCCGGATCTAACTTCCTAGCTGGACAATTGGCCAAACTAACAGGAGCTAATTCCAACAAGGCTGCGGAACTGGGAGAAGTAGTACCAGCAGCACTTCCAAGCGCCGCTGAATCACTATCTCGTTATATTGATGTATATACAGTATTTGGTTTAATAGCTGTGGGAGTCGGAATATTTGTAGTTATAATCTCACCAAAGCTTAATAAGTTAATGCATGGAATTCGCTAACTTATACTAATGATGATCATGATCATCTGCATCATACGAGATTACAATCTCTGTTGTTGCAAATGATTCCTGACCCGATTCATCGCTACAGTAAACAATAAAATGGTAATGCCCCTCCTTCAGGGGCATTTCTTTTTGCTCTCCGTTTATGGTTCTTGTTATTGTTGCAGGAATCTCTATATGGTGATGGTGAATTGTAGCATTTCTCATACCTGCAATTGGCTCTTCACCCAGAGCAATAAAGTCGCTCTCTAACCAAGTTTTGCTAAACTCAACCGAATCAGTCTCTGTAAGATTTTTTGTATAACGTGTTCCGCCCTTACCATGATCATGCCCATCAAAAGCACCATGCATATTAACTTTATACGATGACAACGCCACGTTATCGCTCAACTCTACCTCAAAATGAATATCTTTTCCTGGCCTCACCATTTCATCCTCAACAGGAGAAACTATCTGAACCACTGGTTTTTCATTATCCAGATTTTCATTCTCACACGAAACAAAGCCAACCGTGGCTATCGTCAAGACTGCTAAAAATATTACCGATTTTTTCATATAATAGTATTGTTAGATTTTTAAATTGCTTATTTATAATTTTATACTTTCCAAAAACATTCAGTATACTGTTATCATTTTGCTGTCAGAATGCTTTTAGCTGACATTATCCTTATAACCAACTGATAAAATATGCACACCGACTTATATATTCTTTCACAAAGCACATCAAAACGGAATTTTAACAATCAACTGTATATTCCTACCCGGCTCTGGAGCATTAAGCATCCTATAAAAGCTCAGGTGATTCATAAACGATGTGTTAAATAAATTGTCAACCTGCAGTAAAGTAATAAACATCTTATCACCCACATACCAATGTGCATAAGCCGAAATATTCCAAAGCGAAGAACCTGGAGTGGCAGTCTCGTTTCGAGCAACCGAATTCTGGTTCATCACCCATCTGTTTTCAAGCTTAATCTCATATTCTGAGACTAAGCTTCTTTCTCTTCCCCTGACGGAATATGTAATATCTGTTGTAACAACAGTCGGAGGTGTAAATGGCAACGCATAATTATCAGCAATATTTCTGTTAAAAACATACTCAACATCGCCATTTACACTCCACCTGCTGCTAATATTGTAACCAGCCATAAGTTCACCACCAGCTACAATGGCCTCTGACTCATTATATCGGTAAATCTGACCTGCGTGTGGGAGAACCGACCAGCTGCCGGTGGGTTCCAAATATATATAGTTTTTAAACCAACTCAAGAACGGATTCAACCTCACGTTAAAACTTCCCTTTTCATAATGATAATCAATATCGAGCTGATAACCCCTCTCAGAACTTAAATCACCATTACCCTGCTCGTGCCTGAAAGCACCATGGTGAAGTCCGTTACTTGCTAACTCGTTAGCACCGGGATAGCGGAAGCTCCTGCCCACATTCATCTTTAAAGTATGAATGTTTGAGGGACTGTATTCAAACCCAAGCGAGCCCGACAAGTTGCCAAACACCCTGTTGAGGTTAACCGACCTCATAGCATAAAACTCCACATTCTCCTCTGTATACCCTTGTAGCATCAGAAACTCAGCAAGCAAAGGGTCGTAGAACTCACTCACATTAAGCCTACCCACATCATATCTCACACCACCCGTAAGCACAAACTTATCACTAAGCTTCAGACTGTTAATCCAAAACAAACCAGAAGACAATCGATCAAAGTCGGGTAGTAAAAACGAGTATCCACCAACCCTATTGTGCTGATACTCCGCAGAAAGTCCAATTGTTTTGCTCCACTTCTCACCCTCGCCCATCAAATACCTTGCGCTACCAGATAATGTATTAAGCCTGAATTGCAGTTCCAAGTCAGGCTTCACCAAAGGAGTCTCCTGGTTACCGTAGTGAGTGTGAAATGCCGACAATTCCTCTCGTCTATTCTGCTGATATCCAATATCCAGCAAAAACATATCATTTCCCGAAAGCTTCCACTCGTTATTCCAAATCAACTTAAAATGATTTGAAGTGACGTATGGCATCTCAATATTTCTTACACTTCCATCATTCAAAAGACGCTCTAGAGAGGGAATACCATGTGCCCCGGGGAAAAAGCCGTTTTTACTATAAATATCAGATAAATGCATCCAGCTGCTGAAATTGTCACTACTGTAATTCCCCGAAAGTGCAAGGTTATACTCCCTTCCAGCCGTATTCTTCATCCTACCGTTGTAAACAGGCAATCGCCAAGTCAGATACTCAATAGTATCAATAGGCACTCTATAATCACCGTAGCTTTGCACTGTTGCACGCCCCCGCAAAAAGATGTTGCCCTTTTTAACACTTGCAACAACCGAAGCTCCAAGTAAATCGTTGTTACTCTTGGCAATTAACGTTGCATCGCCCCAAAACATATCCTCATGTGGAATTGTTGGAGGCAGAATCTCAATAACACCACCAATTGCGTCAGAACCGTAGAATAGCGACATAGGTCCCTTATGCACCCTCACACCATCCACGTCAAACTGATCTATTTCAAGTCCATGGTCCGCTCCCCACTGCTGATTCTGTTGCACCACACCCTTGTCAACCACTGCCACACGATTGAATCCAAAACCTCTTAAAACAGGCTTAGAGAAACCGGCACCAATATCCATCGACGAGATACCTGCCACAGACGAAAGAGTCTGCATAAAATTAGTTGAACTATTTTTAAAAAGATAATTTCTACTGATTTCAGTAATGGGAAGCGATGAAGCAGCGCCATTTATATCACTCCTATCCGCATCAATTCTCACCTCCTGCAATAACAAAGGAGATGGATGCAAGTGCAAGTGCATCAGCGTGTCGCGCGATAGTGCAATAGGGATAGACAAGTAGTTATATCCAATAAATCTAATTGTTAACATATAGTTCGCAGAAGGTAGATTATCAAATGAAAAAAAACCATTCGCATTAGCCTGAATATGTCTGTCTCCTGGTTGCAACGAAACAGTAGCAGCAGCTAAATAGCTATCATTTTCAGCATCGTGAACAAATCCGCTAAGCGAGTAATTCTGAGAAAAAGCATAAAACAACCCCACTGTCATAAACAGTATCGTAATAGATAACCTCATCGTGCCTAATTATTGATTATTACAGTTCGAACAAAGACCCTCAATCACCACAAAAACCTCGTTCTGTATAAAATTCTTCGGCAGTTCAACCTCAAACTTAGTCTTCCCCTCAAGACAAAAAACATCATCACACCCCTCACAATGAAAGTGCGAGTGCATATCACCTATCACATGATGGTGTTTATTAAGAGCATACTTCACCAGATTATCATTAAGAACAATCTTGTGAATAATCTTACTCTCCTCAAGCGTAATTAAAGTTCTATAAAATGTAACCCTATCAAACAGGTCGGGATAATCACCCTTTATCTCAATCTCCGAAAGCGCCCTTTCGCTTTCAAGTAACCGGCTCACTATAAACTTACGGCAACCGGTACCTTTTAAACCATATTTATGTAAAATCTTTTCTGCTGTGATCATGAAACAATTCTTCAAATGCAACAATGATGCAAATGTATAAATATTTCATTTAACTCCAAACGATA
>CAZSBA010000048.1:0-18241 GCA_964605035.1 uncultured Proteiniphilum sp.
AATTTCTTAATAAATGATTGGCTATTTTCTACAAATTTACCTGTTTTTTTTTAAGGATGAAATAACCCTGTGTATTGTTTGTATTTTATGTGATTAACAGATTGATCAGTTTGTATGAATTGGTTTTATAGAAATGTGGCATCATATTGGATTTTATTTATGTTGATAGTTTTATTAATAATATATTTTTGTAAAGTCAGATTTAAGCATTTAGCTAAACAAAAATCAATATAATACAATCAATACCAGATGTGCTGCTTTGAGACGAAAACTTTACAACTAAATAATGAAATTTAATAAATTGAATTACTATGAAAATATCGAAATTTGTGATCAACGTGCTTATACTTTTTTTATTTCTCAGCCCGTTTCAAATGAACTCTTCAAACTTATTTATTTCAAAAAGTACTGCACAGTCAGATGCAAAAAGTATTATCAAAGTTGAAAAGATATCTGTTAATTCTCCTCTAGGTACTGTACCCAAGCTGCCATACCAGATATGGGTAACTTATTCAGATGGAAAATCGGAATTTCGACAAGTAAAATGGACCAATGTGGCACGTAATATAGAAGAAGAACAGGCAGATCCCGATAAATACCCAGTTGGTAGAACATATAAAATAGAAGGTTTTATCATAGGGGATAACAGTACAGTTAACGGTTATCCTGTGATTGCAAACATCAAAGTTGTCTCCAGAGATTATAATGTACCATCAAATACTCCGGTTGCAGAAGCGGTTCCGTTAAACAAAGTCTCAATAACAGGAGATAACAGACTGACCTCTAACCGTGATCTAGCTATACAGGAGATCATAAGTTGGGATATTTCACAACAACTCTATAATTATAGGGACACTTACGGTTTAAGCACTGAGGGTTATACTGTTTCAGAAGGATGGGATTCTCCAACTACAAAACTTAAAGGACATGGATCGGGACATTACATGTCTGCTCTGGCTCAGGCATTTGCTAGTGCAACAAATAAAGAGCAGAAAGATCAATTACGTAAGAATATGACCCGCATGGTAAACGAACTTAGGGAATGCCAGGAAAGAACGTTCGTATGGAATGAAGAACTTGGCAGATACTGGGAAGCACGTGATTTTGCACCTGAAGCTGAATTGGTTGAAATGAAAGGAAGCTGGGAGGATTTTGATGTTTACAAAACAGAGTGGACAAAATACGGATATGGCTATCTAAACGCCATTCCGGCACATCATGCTGCTCTTATTGAAATGTATCGTGCTTATAACAACGAAAACTGGATATGGGCTCCATATTACTCTATCCACAAACAGCTTGCCGGATTAATAGATATTGCTAACTATGTTGATGATAAAGATGTTGCTGACAAGGCCCTGCTTATTGCAAAAGATATGGGACTTTGGATTTGGAATCGCTTATATTACCGTACTCATCTGAAAACAAACGGAACGCAGGAGGAGCTTAGAGCAAAACCCGGTAATCGTTATGAAATGTGGAATATGTATATTGCAGGAGAAGATGGCGGTACAGGTGAATCGCTTGCACGACTTTCCGAAATGGTGAGCGACCCTCAGGAGAAAGCTCACCTGCTGGAGGCTTCCACCTACTTTGACAGTCCCGCATTCTACGATCCATTATCCATTAATGTTGATGATATACGTACCCGTCATGCCAATCAGCATATCCCAAAAATAATTAGTGCATTGCGTAGTTTCAGGGGTAATAATGATCCATACTATTATAATCTTTCAGTGAATTTTTGGGAACTGATTCAGGGTCGTTATCGTTACGCCACAGGAGGAGTGGGTAATGGTGAAATGTTCAGACAGCCCTATACGCAAATACTAAGTATGACTACCAATCCGTCCCCAACTTTAAATGAAACCTGTTGCGCATATAATCTGGCAAAACTCACCAGGGATTTAAATTGCTTTAATCCGGACGATGCGAAGTATATGGATTACTATGAGCGACTTCTTTACAATCAACTGGTTGGATCATTGCATCCTACAAAATATATGACCACTTACCAGTATGCGGTTGGTCTAAACGCTTCAAAACCATGGGGTAACTCTACACCTCATTCTACTTGTTGTGGTGGTACAGGTTCTGAGAATCATGTTAAATATCAGGATGCTGCTTATTTTATTTCCGATAATACTCTGTGGGTTGCTCTTTATATGCCCACAGCTCTTGAATGGGAGAAAAAGGGAATCACCATTCAGCAGGATTGTCTTTGGCCAGCTGAGCATTCTGCAATTAAAGTGACTGGTGGTAGTGCAAGCTTTGAAATGAAACTACGTGTGCCGTATTGGGCAACAGATGGTTTTGATATAAAAGTAAATGGCATTTCAGTTTCGGACAATTACACTCCAAGTTCTTACGTGACTATTCCACAACGTCAGTGGTCAGAAGGTGATGTTATTGAAGTAGTAATGCCTTTTACTAAACATATTGATTGGGGACCTGACAAAATGGTAACAGCAACGGCAGGACAAAATCAGCCAAATATTCAGTATGAACCGATGTGGGCAGGTACTATAATGTACGGGCCGCTTGCAATGACCGCTACTGGTGTGAATAACTGGGAAGATGCAACTTTAACAATAGACTCCTATCTAGAATCAATAGTAATGAACGGTCCCAGTGGTGGATCCTATGGTACCAATGGAAATATCTACACAATGAATATTGGAGAAACAATTCTCGAACCTGACTATTTCCGAGAAGAGAATTCGACTCATTACTTCAGGATAGATATGGTAGATGACATGATTGCAGAATTTAGAGAAATGCTGAATCATTTGTTGGATGAAGTTTCGATTTTTAATTCTAAAAACTATTCCAGAACTTCATTCAATAAACTTAAAAAGTCTATAGCGACAGGAAAAAAACTGGTTAAGTCAAATAAAGTAACTCAGAAAGATATCACTGATCATATTGGATTAATTAATCGTAATGTGAACGATTTACAGTCTATAAAGCTCAATAAGTCACAACTTTCATCCTTAATCTTGGAAGCTGAGTTAAAGGATTCAGCTGACTATACCTGGGATAAATTCCTTTCACTCAGTATGGCAAAGGCTTCAGCCAAAGAGATTCTTAAAACTGCTGACTCCCAACTTCAGGTAGATAAACAGTTGGTTAATCTGAAAAAAGCACTCAATGATCTGGTGACTGCAGACAGCATTGATAAAGGTAACCTGAATGAAGTGATTTTACTTGCCCTTGAGAGAAAGCAAAATCAAGAAGCGTGGAATGACCTGACAATAAAGGTGCCTGATCACTCTCCATGGGCGCCATATGGATTTAGACGTCTTATTTATAATCTTCGTGAAGCACAAGCAGTATTTGAAAACAGTGATAAAAACTACAATCAGAATGAAGTAAATCTGGCTACTTCTGCTCTTAATTCCGCAATTAATAGTATGAGACCGGGTAATCTACCAGAACCTGAGGATCTTTATCCGCTTTCCACTTTACTAAGACAGGCCGATCGGGTGATTTCAGCTGATAAAAATCAAGTTCTGACTGATGCGATTGAATACGGACGGATGGTTGTTTCATACGTAAATGATGGAAGTGGTACACACGATATGATAAAGAATGCTACTGACAGATTAAGATCAGCACTAGATTAAATCATAAATAGTTAATTATTAAGTATAATGAAAATTAATCGAATAATACTCCCCTTAGTTTTATTGTTCATTTCGTTGTACATGTCGGCTCAAACTATTGATAGCCTGTACAAACGAGCAGACTCTTTCAGAGATCAATACGCAACAAAATACTACAATGGTATATCAGAAATAGGTGCAATAGAAAAGACTGATCTATTTTGGTATTTAACACAGACACCACGCGGAACTGAATTCCTCATGATTGACGTGACTAAAAAAAATACTATTTCTGCTTTTGATCAACAAAAAGTAGCAACATTGTTATCAAATTTTGATGATTTGAATAAAATTGAGCCTTACGATCTCCCTTTCAGATATATAATTTTTAATCAATTTGTTGATACACTTAAGTTTCGTGTTAAAAATTTCGATTATACCATTCCATTAAAAGAATATTCTATTTCACGAGAACCGGTTAGAAATGATCAAAACAGATATTGGGGTTCTGTACAAAGAGACAATGCAAATCGTAAAGTAAAATCTCCTGACGGGAAAAATGAGGCTTATATATCTGAAGGAAATCTTTGGGTTACTGACCTTGTAACAAAAGAGAGTAAGCAATTAAGCTACGACGGTACAGATTATGAGTATTATTCAACCGATATTAATTGGTCTCCCGATTCCAAAAAGATTGTCAGTTGTAAATACCGACCCGGAGGAGACAGAAAGTTGCTGTTAATCTCATCATCCCCTATAGATCAGCTTCAGCCCCAAACATTTACGTATGACTATCCAAAACCTGGAGATGCTCTCCCAATTCGTCGTCCCGTACTTTTTATACTGGATGAGTGTAAACAAATAACCTTTGATGTCCCTAATGTCGAAGAACAGTATATGTTAGGCAAAATCAACTGGCATGAGGACAGTGGATACTTTACTTTTCATTTCAATCGACGCGGACATCAACAGTATGTAGTTTACTCAGGAGATATCAACGGTAGATTATATCCAATTGTTGATGAAAGAGCAGATACCTTTATTTACTACAATAAGATCTCTACTAACTGGTTAAAAAAAGGAGAGGAACTTCTTTGGGTTTCTGAGAGAGACGGCTGGAGTCATTTGTATCTATATGATGTGCCTTCTGGAAAAGTAAAAAAACAGATAACACGAGGAGAATGGGTAGTAAAAGATGTGATACATGTCGATGAAGCTACCCGTACAGTTATAATCAAAGCATGCGGAATGGTTAAAAATGAGGATCCATATCTTGAGAAATATTATAAAGTATCTTTGGATAACGGAAAAATAACTGCTCTGACGCCGGAAAATGCTAATCACTCAGTAACCTTTAGTACTGATTATCAATATTTGGTTGATTCATACTCCAGGGTTGATCTGCCACCCTCCATTGTAGTACGTTCTGTTTCAGATGGAAAAGTGATTTTTAAACCTGAAAATCAGCCCGATGTATCAAAAGCAGTAGAATCCGGATGGAAAATGCCGGAAGTGTTTACTGCTAAAGGTAGGGATGGGGTAACAGATATCTGGGGTGTGATTATTCGACCTGCAAATTTCGATCCTAACAAGAAATATCCGGTTATAGAATATATTTATGCCGGTCCACATGATTCACATGTTCCAAAATCATTCTCCATTGTTCATCGTAGCAGCGAATTATCCGAGTTGGGTTTTATTACTGTAATGATTGATGGAATGGGAACTGCAAATCGTTCTAAAGCATTTCACGATGTTTGTTGGCAAAACCTTAAGGATGCAGGTTTTCCAGATCGTAAAGCCTGGATTAAGTCTGCAGCAGATAAATACCCTGAAATGGATATAGATAATATGGGTATTTATGGCACCTCTGCTGGCGGACAAAATGCTATGGGTGCACTGCTTTTTCATCCCGAATTTTATAAGGTGGGTGTTGCTTCGTGTGGTTGTCATGACAACCGAATGGATAAAATGTGGTGGAATGAACAGTGGATGGGATATCCGGTAGGCAAACATTATGCTGAATCTTCTAATGTGGTCAATGCACATCTCCTAGAAGGTCAATTAATGCTGATGTTAGGAGAGTTGGATAATAATGTGGATCCATCAAGTACTTTGCAGGTGGTAAATGAACTGATAAAAAACGATAAAGAGTTTGAATTTGTGATGTTACCAGGAGCAGGTCATACTGATGGAGGAAAATATGGAGATAGAAAACGGCGTGATTTTTTTGTGAAGCATCTGCTAAATAAAAAAACACCTGATTGGAACAAATGATATTACAAATAAGAAATAGTTAATTTATGAGGCATTGTGTAAAGTGCCAAGTCACAATGCCTCTTTCTTTTGCCAAATATTAACATCAAGATGACATTATTCGAGGCCTCCTCAATATAATGTTTAGAGAATATGAAGAGATATTGAAGAGTCTGGGTAATGTGCAGCTTATGTTTATAGGTGTATGAAAGATTGAGCAATGATTGGACTCCCCATAGAATACCCCTGCTCGTAATTGAAAAGTGTAACATGAATTATTTAGCGAATTGTTTCAATTCTATATATTTGTTTTGTATTATTTTACATGTTCATCATTTTCGGGATATCAACACTGGTTTCGTATGAAAGCAAATGTTTTATTCTCTACCATTTTGTTAGGCTTTTTCCTTATCACAATATGTGGATGCGAGAAAGATTGTTGCGGTAATAAACTATTTATTGATTCTCGTGATGGCAATATTTACCGTACTGTAAGAATTGGTGATCAGGAATGGATGGCAGAGGACCTGAAGTTTTTGCCCACCGTGACAGATCCTGATAATGGTTCACGTACTATCCCATACTATTACGTATACGACTATATTGGCACCGATGTGATTGCAGCTAGGAAAACCAATAATTACAAGACATATGGAGTATTGTACAACTGGTCGGCAGCATTGACTGCCTGTCCGTCAGGCTGGCATCTACCGAGTGAAAATGAATGGATAGAACTGATTGATTATTTGGGAGGTAAAGAGGTTGCCGGAAACAAACTTAAAGAAAAAGGAAATGTGTATTGGAAAAGGCTGCCAAAAACTGAAGCTAACAATGAGTCCGGGTTCACTGCCCTACCTGGTGGTTGCCGTACTTACAGAGGTGAATTCATGTATTTAAGTGACTATGTATTGTGGTGGTCTACAAAAGAAGGATATGAAGTATCGGATAAAGGTGAGAAATATCCCGCATGGACTATATCAGTAGAAAGCTGGGGAGGTAGGGTTTATAATTTATATTATGATAAAGATTTAGGAGTTTCAGTTCGTTGTTTGAGAGATAAGTTTATTTATTAAATAGAGAATATTCTTATCAATTCGGAGAATTGTTTCAATTAGACTTTTAGTTTTTACTTTATTTTGTAAATATGATTTTTGTGAACACTAAAAATATTTACCAATAAATATCTAAAATTTATCATGAATGAGTTAACAGTAATTATTTGTTTAGTCTTACTTTTTAGCAGTTGTGGAAATCAAGGGAATGAAACAACTGTATCATTTAAAGAAAAATCTGAAACTACAGTTTTGTTAGACACACCCGATATAACTGTTCCGCCGGCTCATTTGGATCTTGATCCTTTTTATAAAAAATATATGAATGTGAACGGGATTCACGTAGTCAGCTCATGGAGAGTACCCGATTCCTGTTTTTATGCAGCTTATATTACCGTGAAAGCATTGACAGATATGTTGCCAACTGAGGTAATGGAATCAATGACCAGCCGCAATACACGTATCGGAATAATGGCTCGATATGAAGGTACAACTGACATACCCGAGCATGCACATCTAGCCAATGATACTTCTCTCAATTGGGATGTACGTGCAAGAGGCCTTGGCGGAACAGTTAATAGACCTCTGACAACTTGTGCAGAAGAGAATATTCTTGCCTATCAGATTGATAAATATCACGCTGAAGATATACTGATTCATGAATTTGCACATACTATTCACTATGTTGGTATAGCTCCTATAGATGGTACCTTCAACAGTCGTTTGCAGTCTTCTCTCGATGAAGCAATTTCAAAAGGAAGATGGTTCAACACATATGCTGCAACTAACATTGCGGAGTATTGGGCTGAAGGGGTACAGAACTGGTTTAATGTTAATGCAGAAGTTGATAACGATGGTGGAGACGGGAAGCATAACAAAGTAAACACCAGGGAGGAAATGAGGTTATATGATCCGAATTTATTTGATATTATTTCAGATTATTTCCCCGAAACCAGTGAACCGATAAGTCGACATGCTACCATGAATCTTTATCAATGTGAAATATAAATAAATGAAACGCACATTAATCTTAGTTTTACTGATTCTTGCCTTTTGTATATTTGTTTCGAATGCACAATCCCCATGGGAACGAATAGCAGAAAGACCATCAACACTTTTTTTGGATCATGGCGAGTCAAAATTCACTACTAAATCCTTTAGATTATCATTAGTGAATGCTTCTCAAACCGTGAAACACCTTTCCCCATTATCTTACACCTCTTTTGATTACACACCGTCAGATCGTATCATGCAAAGAGATAAAGATGGTTTATACCATCTGGGTGATTTAAACATTACGTTAAAAAAGGAGGGCGAGAATGAATGGAAACGTTATTCAACTGCTAAGCAACGAAAACCGATCGATAAACTGTCAGTAGAGGGTAGTATTCTTGTAGCGGCAGATCTCTCTGCCACTCTGCCTGCCGATATTCCCGTCACAATAAAAAGGTTCTGGGATACTGACGATGGAGATCTGGTTTTGCATTTTCAGATTACGAACAACTCTACGAGAAAAATTGAAATTGGATCATTAGGTGTTCCTCTGATTTTTAATAATATCCTTGAAGGGAAGAGTCTTGAAGATGCACATCATGACAATGTTTTTTTTGATCCATATATTGGTCAGGATGCCGGATATCTTTTAGTAAACCGACTCCATGGAGAAGGAGGAAGTATGTTGGTGCTTCCTCATCAAAATGCAGGCTTTGAAGCTTACAATCCGCTAAATGATGATCCAACCCCAAAGGGTGTGGTTTTTGAAGGATTTCATGAGTGGTTGATTCATAGTAAAGCTAATGCAGAAACAGAATGGAATGGGGTGGAACAATGGAATGAACCTACCTCTACTATTCTTGAAAGCGGAGAAGTGAAAGACTTTTCATTAAAATTTGTAATTGCACCATCAATACGTGAGATTGAAGATAAATTGATTCAAGAACAGAGACCTGTAGCTATTAGTCTACCTGGTTATATTCTCCCAATGAATGAGAAAAGCAAACTATTCATAAATTATCCGCATAAAATAGCTAATATTACTGTACATCCTGAAGATGCCTTGACAATTATTCATAAAGGTGAGACTTCCAACGGGTGGTCAGAATTTGATGTAAAAGGGAATGAGTGGGGCAGAGCCAGAGTATCTGTAATATATGAAAATAAAACACTTCAAACTATTAATTATAAGGTTATTAAATCACAGGCACAAGTTGTTAATGATTTGGGTAATTTTCTTATGACTGAACAATGGTATGATAATGAAGAAGACCTTTTTGGGCGTTCACCGTCTATAATGAATTATGACTATGATAAAAGAGATATACTTACTCAGGAGCGCCGTTCATGGTTTGTTGGACTTAGTGATGAAGCCGGAGCGGGCAGCTGGCTTGCAGCTATTATGAAGCAGTTAGTAAAGCCTGATAGAAAGGAAGTAAACCTGTTAAAAAGATTTTTAAATGAGACTCTTATTGGCGGCATTCAGCATGATACGGATTCAACAAAATATGGAGTTAGAAAAAGTCTCTTTTTTTATGAACCCGATTTAATGCCTGAAGGTACATATAGTGATTCTATACGATTTAGAGGATGGGAAGCTTGGTCCATTGAAAACGCAGAAGATCTGGGCAGATCATACAACTATCCTCACGTTGCGGCAGCACATTGGGTAATGTATCACCTGGGAAGAAACCGTGGATATGATGATATAGATTGGAAGCTCCGTCTCGAAAATGCATATCACACATCAATTGCAATGATGAGATATGCTCCCTATTATGCTCAGTTTGGACAAATGGAAGGATCTGTTTTCCTCTACATTCTTTTGGACTTACAACGTGAGGGATTCACTGAAATGGCGTCTAACCTGGAAGTTGAGATGAAAAAAAGAGCTGATCATTGGAATTCAATGGATTACCCGTTTGGAAGTGAAATGCCATGGGATTCCACGGGACAGGAAGAGGTTTATATGTGGACATCATATTTTGGATATGATGATAAGGCAGATGAAACTCTAAATGCCATACTTGCTTATATGCCAACGGTACCCCACTGGGGTTATAATGGCAGTGCTCGTAGATATTGGGACTTCGTATATGGTGGAAAACTTGCCAGAATAGAAAGACAGTTGCATCATTATGGTTCCGGATTAAATGCAATACCTGTTTTGGCGGCATATGAAAATAACACGGATGATTTTTATTTATTACGTGTAGGACATGCCGGTTCTATGGGACCCTTGTCAAATATTACTAAAGAAGGATTTGCTCCCGCAGCTTTTCATTCGTATCCTTCAACACTTGATATAGACGGATATGTAGGTGACTATGGCAGTGGTTTTTATGGATATGCTGTAAACTCTTCAACATATATTTATAATCATCCCGAATTTGGATGGCTTGCTTTCAGTGGTAACCTAACACAAAAAGGGGATTGGATAAGCACTGAAGTAACTACAGCTGGAAAAAGCAGTATTTTCATTGTTCCTGAAGCTTTGAAAATAAAAGCTGTGACAGGAGAAATCGACCAAGTTGATTACAATCCTCTAACCAGGGAAGTTGTTGTTGAATTTTTTGGCAATTTTCAATTTGACATAAACATACCTGAAGGAAAAAAGATCACAACTGAAAATGGATTAGTGAAAAACGAAAGAGGATATTATGAAATTAGATCGCTTAAAGAGAAATCTACATTAAGGTTTACAATCGAAAACTTTTAGATATCATAATAGTGGTATTAGTTCAGAAAATTGAATAAAAAAGAATAATTTGTTTCATTTATTTCTTCTCATAAACTATCAAGCAATGATAAAATGGAAACACACATATCTTTCGTTCCTATCCTTATTGACGGTGGTGATCTTATCTTCATATGTTACCAGTAACATTGAAAAATCAGAAAAGGATAATGTAGCAGTTCTAGCAAATTCATTACAGGTTAGCCAGAGTGGCGTGATAGAAATAAATGAGTTGAATGATGGGTTGATTCCGGATAGTGTAAGTGAGATTGTCAGAATTAGACTTTCCAACATCGGAAATAATCAAAGAGCTTCGACTTTATCTGTTATAAGATATGAATATGTTTGGGAAAAACCTGTTTCAATAGATGAAATTGCGTTATTTCTTTATGATTATGATGGACTTATTAACCTCCCGGTAAGTTTTAATATCCAATATTGGGATGGTGAACATTTTAAGGATGTGTTTAACCTTTCAGAAAGCGCAAATGTAAAAGATAATTTTGACCATTATACATTTGATGAAATAACTACAAACAGAATGGCATTGGAAATCGATTCTGTATGGCGTTTCCCCACTCCATTGCTGGAGTGGCAGGTGTTAAAGTCAAATAAATCTCCTGCCACAGCACCTGTTGTTTCTGCAGGAGTAGATCGTATGGTGGTTTCAGGAGGTAAAACCTATCTTAACGGAGTCATAAAAAGTATTGATCCTCTGAGTAAAAGTGTATGGAGTGGTGAAGGTCCTGGCAGGATTCGATTTGAAGATACTAAAAGAGATACTACCACAGCCACTTTTAATAAGCCTGGTGAATATCTACTGACTCTTACTGCACAGGCAGGTAAATTGAATAATGCATCTTCTTTGAAAGTCACTGTTGTTGATCCACCTGAAAAAGAAAGGCTTGATGTAGTTTATACTTATAAATACAAGATCGATAATCCTCTATGGAATGACCGTGTTAAGTCAATTATTGTAAATTGGTTACCACATTGCATTGAACAGATAGAAAGAACTGACCTGGAGCGAGGGCAAGGAGGACTCGATAACTTTATTGAAGCTGCAATGGCTTTACGGGGTGAGCCACATGGTGTTCATCTGGGTTACGTATTTTCGAATGCATGGGTTCATCAGACAGTTGAATCAATGTGTATAGCCCTGATGGTTGATCCTGAGGGGGATAGGGAGATTATTGATGCTCAGGAGCTAATGAGAAATACAATTGAGAAATGGATACCAATAATTTTAGCAGCTCAGGAACCGGATGGTTATTTACATACAGCATATACATTACGAGACACATCACGCTGGAAAGACAGGTGGGCTCCTGAAACAAGAGCAAATCACGAAGGTTATGTTGCCGGATACTTTATTGAATCGGCCATCAACCATTATACGCTGACAGAGGGTGAGGATACCAGATTATATGATGCCGCAATAAAACTTGCTAATTGCTGGGTTGATAATATCGGTCCGGAAAAGATGGAGTGGTATGATGGTCATCAGGAGATGGAACAGGCATTGGTTCGCTTTGGACGTTTTGTAAATGATATGGAAGGAAACGGTCAGGGTGACGACTATATAGCTTTGGCAAAATATCTGCTTGATTGTCGGAATGAAGGATCGGAATATGATCAAAGTCATTTGCCTGTGCAACAGCAGTATGAGGCTGTTGGACATGCAGTTAGAGCAGTGTACAGCTATTCGGCTATGTCAGATATTGCAGCAGAAACCGGAAATATTGATTATCAAAGTGCTGTAATTTCGCTTTGGGATAATATGGTAAATAAAAAATACTATGTAACTGGAGGTATAGGTAGTGGTGACACATCAGAGGGTTTTGGAGAAAATTATGCTTTGAGAAACAATGCATATTGTGAATCTTGCTCAAGTTGCGGATTGATTTTCTTTCAGCATAAGCTAAATTTGGCATATCATGATGCGAAATATGCAGATCTTTATGAAGAGACTATGTATAATGCGCTTCTTGGGTCACTTGATTATGAGGGCAAGAACTTTTACTATACCAACCCTCTATCATCGTACAGGGTTAGGGATAATTGGCATGGTTGTCCATGTTGTATAGGTAATATTCCCAGAACATTATTAATGATTCCTACATGGACTTATGTTAAAAGTGATGAAGGCCTGTATGTTAACCTTTTTATTGGTAGTACCATTAATGTTAAGCAAGTAGCCGGTACTGACGTAGAGTTGATTCAAAAGACTGATTATCCGTGGGATGGTAAAGTTACTATAACTGTTAACCCGGCTGAATCAAAAGAATTTACAGTATGGCTGAGGGTCCCGGACAGAAAGACCAGTGCTCTCTATACTTCAACTCCTCAGGTAAATTCTATGATTTCCCTTTCTGTTAATGGAGAGATTGTTACGAGGGAAATGGAAAAGGGTTACGTTGCAATTACAAAAGAATGGAAGCAAGGAGATATAATCTCTTTTGAACTTCCAATGCAAGTACAAAGAATAACTGCTGATGAGAGAATAGAAGCAAATAAGGGAAAAGTTGCTTTTAGATTTGGTCCTTTGATTTACAGTGTAGAAAAGAGTGATCAACCTCTCATAAATATTCCAATCAATTTTGAACAATTCTCTCCTGAGTGGCGTGACGATTTGTTCGGAGGTATAATGACAATAAAAGGACAATGGAATGATGGGAGCGATCTTATTGCAATTCCATATTATTTAAGACTTAACAGAGAGTTAAGTCAGGAGACTCCTAGAGAAGGAGATAGAAGGGATCAATGGGAAGCATCTTCAGTTGTGTGGCTGGAAAAATAAAATAATCAATATCGTGATATACTTAATAAGTTAAACAAATATCTAAATCGAATGAAATGAATGTGATGCCAAATTATCAAAAAAAGTTTATGAAATGTAATTTACATATCATAACATTAGCAACTCTATTTTGTCTTATCTTGGGAGTAAGTATAGAGGCAAAAGGAAATCCAATTCAGTCGTCTCTAACTATCAAGGGAATGGTTTTAGATGAATTAAACATCCCAATAATAGGTGCAAATATTTCTGAGAAAGGGACATTGAATGGCACAATTAGTGATATGGATGGGAGCTTTGTTCTACAGGTGGAGAATGAAAATGCGGTACTGGTAGTTTCATATATCGGATATAGAACTGTTGAACAATCTGTAATTGCTGATCAGCAAATGAGGATCGTACTTTCGGAAGATACACGCTTGATGGATGAAGTTGTTGTTATCGGGTATGGAACACAAAAGAGAGCGGATGTTACAAGTTCTGTGTCCAGTGTGAAATCAGAAAGTTTCAACAAAGGTGCTGTTTTAGATGCTGGCCAACTTGTGCAAGGGAAAGTGGCAGGACTACAAATATCATTACCAACAGGTGATCCAACAGCCAGCACTTCTGTAATGTTGCGTGGTACATCGACACTTATGGGTTCAACACATCCGCTGATTCTTGTAGATGGTGTTCCCGGTTCGTTTAGTACAGTTGCTCCTGAAGATATCGAATCAATTGATGTATTAAAAGATGGATCTGCGACTGCTATTTATGGTACGCGTGGAACTAACGGTGTTATCATTATTACAACCAAGGGTGGTAGAAGAAACATGCCTACCACAATTGAATATAATGGTTATGTTTCTATTTCACAACAAGCCCGAATCGCTGACTTTATGAGTGCAGATGATCTGAGACAGCGTTGGAGTGAAGGTTTTGAGTTCTCAGGAGCTAATGACCAAGATTATGGACATAGTACTGATTGGTTGGGGGAAGTAAGCAGAACAGCTATTTCTAACGTGCACAACTTAACATTCAGAGGTGGAGGTGCTCAATCAAGTACTATTGCCACACTTACTTATGATGAAAGGCAAGGTACTTTTAAAAAATCCGATTCTAGAAATATACGTGGACGATTTGAATATATACATCGTATGTTTGATGATCGCCTTACCGCCAATGTCTCTTTTATAGCAAATGAACGATCTACAGGTGCCGGCTTTAATTCCAGCGTTTATCGTTACGCAACAATTCAAAACCCAACACAACCAATCTATGATGAACAGGGTGATTATGTGGAACGTCCCGTATACTTTTATGATAATCCAGTCTCAATACTGAATGAGACGGAAGGGATGACACGCTCCCGTAACTTAAGATTTACAGGTAGTGTAGAATTCAGACCGATTGATAATTTAGCGATAAAAGGGATGTATACGAAAAGGGGACAAAGCTATCTCAATGGTTATTATTATACTAAAAAGCATCCTAATACGACTGAAGGAGGATATAACGGTTATGCTTCACGTTATACATCAGATTATTTAAACGATCTGGCAGAGTTTACCGTAGATTGGAATATTGCAGTTGCAAAACACCGTGTTGGAGTCATTGCAGGCTACAATTATGAGGCATCATCCAGTGAGAATTTTGGAGTAAATAACAGAGATTTTCCTACAGACAGCTATACCTACAATAAGTTGGAGTCGGGTATGGCACTTTCAAGAGGTGAAGCTGCTATGAATTCTTATAAAGAGTCAGAAAAATTGATAGGTTTATTTTCACGTGTAACATATAATTATGACAATCGCTATCTGTTAATGGCATCCATACGTCGTGAGGGATCTTCTAAGTTTGGAGCTGATCATAAATGGGGAAATTTTCCCGGAATCTCAGCTGGTTGGCGTCTTAACGAAGAGGATTTTATGGAAGATTACACTTGGCTGGACAATCTTAAATTCAGAGCAGGGTATGGTATAACCGGTATTAATATTGGATCTCCGTATGTATCTCTTGCATCCCTTAATTATG
Source organism: uncultured Proteiniphilum sp. (assembly GCA_964605035.1). GTDB lineage: Bacteria > Bacteroidota > Bacteroidia > Bacteroidales > Dysgonomonadaceae > Proteiniphilum. Next base: position 15,454 of record CAZSBA010000048.1, read on the forward strand.
AAAATTATTTTATGTACTCTGGAGAATGGATTAATACACTTGTTCCTGTAAGAAATCCTAACCCTAACCTAAAGTGGGAAAAGAAGTATGAGTATAATATAGGACTTGATTTTGATATGTTTAACGGTAGATTTGGTGGTGCTATCGATTTTTATCGTCGTGATACAAAAGATGCACTTTGGAACTACTCTGTACCTGTTCCCCCATATCAATACGGAACTATAACCGCTAACGTGGGACAAATTAGAAATACTGGGCTAGAGATACTATTTAATGGTACTCCTGTGAAATTGCCATCTATTGAATGGAATTCAAATATTTCATTCTCTACTAATAAAAATATGCTTGTTTCTATTGCAAATGACCAGTTTCAGATGTCATCCGATTGGTTTACAACTGGACATACAGGAGAACCAATTCAAACTACCACACATAGGGTTAAAGTAGGTGACCCAATTGGAAATTTCTTTGGTTTGAAATCTGTAGGTTTTACCAAGGATGGTTTATGGATAGTTGAACGTCTGAATTTAGATGAAGAAGGAAATATCGTGGACAAATATTATGATCTTGGTGGTGAAGCCGAACTTGAAGATCGTCAGGTACTGGGAAATGGTGTGCCAAAATACTATCTTAACTGGAATAATCAGCTTCAATTCAGAAGATTTGACTTGGCAGTCAGTATGCGAGGAGCTTTTGGTTTCGAAATATTGAATTTCCAAAAGATGTATTATGGTAATCCGACAATACAGTATAATGTTCTAAATTCTGCATTTGATCTGCATGATGTGGTTGATATGACAACTGGAGAAAAAACAGGAGAAAAAGTCACAATCAATGATTCTCAGCGCTATGTAAGTGAATATGTTGAAAATGGGAATTACTGGAAGATTGATAATGTGACACTTGGATACACTTTTGATTTAAGAAGAGTCGAATTTATAAACAACCTTCGACTTTATGTATCTTGTCTAAATCTTGCCACGTTCACAGGTTATTCAGGTATAGATCCAGAAGTAAGGATGACCGGATTAGATGCCGGTATTGATCATCGTGATAAATATCCTACCAACAGATCATACACTTTTGGTTTAAATATCTCATTTTAAATATAATTATCATGAAGAAGTTACGAATATATATCTTATTTTTTATCATACTTCCCTTCTCAATTAACTCTTGTTTTAATCTTGATGAAGATGTTTTTTCAGAAGTAACTGAGAGCTCGTTCATACCGACTGAAAAAGACATGGCAGCTCTGCTGGCAAGTGCATATTCACCACTTACCTATATAATGAACTGGCAGGGCTATTTTGATTTACAGGAGGAGCCCGGTGACGTAATAATTACCCCAACAAGACCCAATGGATGGGATGATGGAGGAACATATCGTCGCATGCACCAACACCAATGGACTTCAGAACAATGGCAGCCTTATAATACATATCAGACTGCATACAGAGGAATTAATAATGCAAACAGGGTACTCGATCAGGTGAAGAGTGATGCGTTACCTGTTGGAGATCTAGCAGATGCAACAATTGCAGAATTAAGGGCCATCAGATCCTTATGGTATTCAATTCTTTTAGATACTCACGGTAATGTACCGCTTGTGACTGCATTTACAGATGAAATTCCTACTCAGGCATCCAGAAAAGAAATATTTGATTTCGTGGTAAATGAACTTACCGAGGTTATGCCTAATTTAAGTGATAAGAATAGTGTAGAAACCTATGGTCGTATGAATCAATGGGCAGCTCACATGGTTTTGGCTAGGATTTATCTGAATGCAGAGGTATATGTTGGTACCCCGCATTATGACAAGGCACTTGAGAGTGTAAACAAAATTATAAACTCGGGTCTCTTTGAACTATCTACTGATTATTCAGACAACTTTAAAATGGATGTAGATTACAACAATAAGGAGTTTATTTTTGCTGTACCTTATGACAAAATTTATGCTGGTAATGCACAACATGCAAAATGGTATCCTCCTATTGCAAGACAACATTTTGGATCTACTTTTCAGACATGGGGCGGGTCTTGCGCAAATCCGCAATTTATCAATTCTTATCAGGAGGGAGATCAGAGACTTGAAAAAACCTGGTTGATGGGACCGCAGTATCATTATTCGGATCCTACACAATTAGTTTGGACATGCGAGAATTATCTGCCTTCACTGACTTGTTTTAAAGGAACAGAAAATCATACAAGTATTGATTACGGCTATCGAGTAGCAAAATGGGAGTTTGACAATACAGCCGTTTTTGATTGGGGACATGATTTCCCTTATTTCAGATATGCAGAAGCCTTGATGATTAAGGCTGAATGCTTGTTGCGACTTGGACAAAATGAAGATGAGGCTGCCCTAATTGTTACAGAAATTAGAAGTCGAGTTTTTGAAAATACAAATCAGGCCATACTAACTGTTGATGATCTTAAAGCAGATACAAAATTTAAATATGGAACACTTGACTGGGACAATAATCTGGAAAATTTAGGAGATCAAACACCGGTTGAATTTGGTGGTCTTTATGATGAATGGGGTTGGGAGTTTGCATGTGAAGCACAACGTCGCACTCACATGATACGTTTTGGTACATTCTCCACAAAGAACTGGTTTAATCACGTGGCAATTCCTGATGGCCATACGGCTCTATTCCCAATTCCTTATAATGAGTTGGAATCGAATTCTAATTTGAAACAAAATCCAGGATATAAATAAATTGAAGGATTAGGAGCCCGGAACCAATTGTTTCGGGCTCTTATTTTTAATATGCTGCGTAAGTAT
>CAZSBA010000049.1:0-18075 GCA_964605035.1 uncultured Proteiniphilum sp.
TTAAAAATGGAGTACAAATATGGGATGGAATAACAATTGAAGATGATGTTTTTATTGGACCTAATACTACGTTCACAAATGAACTCATCCCACGATCTAAAAATTATTTATCAGATAATTTAAAAAAAACTCTGATAAAGAAAGGTGCTACAATAGGTGCTAATGCTACCATACTTCCTGGAATTACTATTGGTGAATTCGCTTTTATTGGCGCAGGCAGCGTTGTTACCACTGATGTGCCATCTCACGCTTTGTTTTATGGTAACCCGGCTAAACAAAAAGGATACATAACTAAGAAAGGCTTGATATTAGATATGGAAAAGAAAGATAAACTAGGTGAATTACATGATCTAAAACTTGACTAATAAGATGATTAAATTTCTTGATATACATAAAATTACACATCAAAGTAGTTCAGAAATACATAGTGCTGCTTTGCGAGTAATAGATTCCGGGTGGTATCTTCTTGGTAATGAGGTAAGTAAATTCGAGAAAGAATATGCAAACTATATAGGAACTAATCATTGTATAGGTGTTGCAAATGGTTTAGATGCCCTTCGAATCATACTACGAGCTTATATTGAATTGGGTATAATGAAAGAAGGTGATGAGATCATAGTTCCGGCAAATACTTTCATCGCTTCAATTATTGCAATTACTGATAATCGTTTAATACCGGTGTTTGTGGAGCCTGATATGAATACATATCAGATAGATGAAATGAAAATTGAATCTGCTTTGACTTCCAAAACAAAAGCAATTATGATTGTACATCTTTATGGTCAATGTTCATACACTGAAAAGATTGGTCAGATATGTAAGAAACATAACTTGAAGTTAATTGAAGATAATGCCCAAGCAGTTGGATGTAAATATCATGATAGGGTTACAGGTTCTATTGGAGATGCAGCTGGACATAGTTTTTATCCAGGAAAGAATTTAGGAGCTTTAGGTGATGGAGGGGCAGTAACAACAGACGATGATTTATTGGCTGAAACAGTAAGATCATTATCTAATTATGGATCTAGTGAAAAATATGTTTTTGAATATCAGGGTTATAATAGTAGATTAGATGAGATACAAGCAGCCATATTAAGTGTAAAACTATCAAGACTAAATCAAGATAATGATCGCAGAAAAGCGGTTGCGAAAATATACATAAATAATATAACTCATCCAGAAGTAATATTACCCATCGTAAATAATTGGGATGCACATGTATTTCATCTTTTTGTAATAAGAACTCGGTTTAGAGATGAGTTATTAAGGCATTTAAATGAAAATGGTGTTCAAGCACTAATACATTACCCTATACCTCCTCACAAACAAAAAGCTTATAGCCAGATGAACCATTTGACCTATCCTATAACGGAGAAGATACATAATCAAGTGATAAGCCTACCAATTAGTCAGGTGATATCTGATGAAGAGGTATCAACAGTTGTTGAAGTCGTAAACAAATTTTCAAAAACTGATAGAAAAAGTAAATAGAATGGAACAAAAAAGTTCATATCGACAGATTGTAAAAGCAACATCTCTTTTTGGAGGAGTACAGTTTTTCCAGATAATAATATCTGTAATTCGCTCAAAATTCGTTGCAATTTTATTAGGACCTGCCGGTATGGGAGTGGTTGGTTTACTAACTGCTACTACAGGTTTGGTAGCCGGACTAACCAATTTTGGGCTAGGAACAAGTGCTGTTAAAAATATTTCTGAAGCTAAAGCAACGGATAATTACGAAAGAATTTCTACAGTAATATCAGTCGTAAGACGTTTAGTATGGATAACAGGAATTTTAGGAGCTGTAGTTACGCTTGTTTTTTCCCCATGGTTAAGTCAATTTACTTTTGGTAATAAGGATTACACAATAGCGTTTATTTGGATATCTGTTACTCTATTGTTAAATCAATTAAGCACAGGGGAATTGGTAGTACTTCAAGGTTTACGCAAATTACAGCAGCTTGCAAAAGCAAATGTATATGGTAGTTTGGCCGGATTAGTAATAAGCGTACCTCTATATTATAAATTTGGAGTTGAAGGAATCGTACCGGTGATTATAATTACTGCAGCCTCAACTTTGTTTTTCACATGGCTATTTACACGCAATATTGTTAATTCGCCAAGTAGAGTTTCACGTTCAGCAACTATTACAGAAGGGAAAAATATGCTTGTAATGGGTTTCATGATAAGCATGAGTGGTCTTATATCTTTGATGGTTGCATACATGATACGTATATTTATTAACCGCACAGGAGATGTTGCAGATGTTGGTTTTTATAGTGCAGGGTTTACAATAATTAATACATACGTAGGGATGGTATTTACTGCAATGGGAACAGATTACTATCCTCGTCTGTCACTAGTTGCATCAGACGATAAACAATGCAAAGAACATATCAACCAGCAATCAGAAATTGCCTTGTTAATTCTTGCACCTATACTTATAACTTTTTTAGTGTTTCTTAATTGGGCAGTTATACTCTTATATTCAAATCAGTTCCTTACTATCACACATATGGTATACTGGGCAACAATGGGCATTTTCTTTAAGGCATTAAGTTGGGCAATTGCATTTGTATTCCTGGCAAAAGGTGCAAGTAAACTATTTTTTTGGAATGAACTTGGAGGAAGTATCCATGGCCTAGGATTTAGTATTTTGGGCTATCATTTGGGAGGCCTAACAGGACTTGGTATTTCTTTTTTTGCAAGCTATGTGCTCTATTTTTTGCAGGTGTTTGCTATAGCTAAAATTAAATTCAAATTCTCGTTTAACTCCTCACTAATTAAAATATTTTTAATTCAATTTTCACTAGCAGTTATATGTTTCGTAGTGGTGAATCTGGTGAAACAGCCATATTTTTATTTTATAGGTATTGTACTTATAACTTTTTCAGGATGGTATTCCTACATAGAACTAGAAAAAAGAATTGGTATTCGAGAAATTATTAGATCTGTTATAGAGAAAATTAAGAGAAAGTAAAAATTATATGAATACAATAGAAAACCCTTTGGTCTCAGTAGTACTTATCACTTATAATAGTGCCAAATATGTATTAGACACACTTGAAAGTGTGAAAAATCAGACTTGGGATAATATAGAGTTGATTATAAGTGATGATGGATCTAATGATGATACCATAACAATATGCTCTAAATGGTTAATTGAAAACCAGGATCGATTTAATAATGCTGTACTTCTTACTGTTGCTCAAAACACCGGAATTCCAGCAAATTGCAATCGAGGCCTACGAGCCGTGAATGGGCAATGGATTAAAACAATTTCAGGCGACGACATACTACTGAATAATTGTATCAAAGATAATTTACAATATTCACAGAGTTTTCCTGATGCATCCTTTATAGTTTCGGATGTAAAAGAGATAGATGAAAATGGTGTTACTATAAGGGAAGAGGTCATTAATGAAGGTGTGATTTTTATTGCAAAAATGAATTCTGTAGAGAAACAACTAAAAGCATATACTAGATGGCCTGTATTTTTGAATGTACCCACTTTTTTTTGTAAGACCGAAGTGATAGCTAGAGTAGGATATTGTGACGAGGATTTCAAGATTTATGAAGATATGACTTTGGTAATTAGGATGATGGCATTAGGTTTAAGAATGCATTATATGAAGATTCCCACTGTAGCTTACCGAATACACCAAAATTCTATTTCTAGAAGTGATGAAATGGATGAACGACGAGAAAAGGAAGCGTTCAGGGTTTTTAAGAAATACCGATCGCATCACCTCAATATATTTAATCCACTCGACCTATCTGTATATTATGAGACTTGGTTGAGGTTTAAATATAAAGGTTTTTACGGACGTAGAGGTGATTCAATTTTAAGAAAACTGAGCCTTTTATATTGGTATATGAAATTTAACGGGATGAAATCTTACTAATTTTTAAAGAAGAGAAAATGAACACTATAAATAAACATATAATTAGCCATTTACTTCCAATCTCCATTCTCCTTTTGGCAGTTTATTCAGTTATACCCTATATAAAACCAGGTATTCCCATGGTATCGTTATTGGATAATACTGTATTGTGGTGGGGAATCTCCGCTTTTATACTTATTGGTTTTTTCTTATCAAGGTATTACTTCTTCGATAAACGTAACACCGACAATATGATGATTATCTGGATTTATCTATTATGGAATGTGATGTGTATTGTTAGAGGGATGTTTGTAGCCGAAATATACTGGGACTGGAAAGGGTTGATAGGTAATTCAATGGCATTGTTGATGCCAATAATTATTTTCTCAGCAACCAATAAGATGGTTGTGCAATCTCTACTCGCAACATACATAAAATATGCTTTACCACTATTCCTTCTCTTTGGATTGATGATCCGTACAGATGCTTTTGGTTTTTATCTTATACCGATAACCTTTCTACTGTTATTCTTGCCGATTTTAAATAAACGACAAAAAACACTTCTTTTGGGTGCAACCTTCATTGTATTGGTTGCCGATTTAGGTGCTAGAAGTAGTGTAATTAAGTTTAGCCTACCTCTCTTAATTCTGATTATTTACTATTTCAGAAACATAATACCCGTAAAGACTATCGAAACCTTGCGTCTTTCACTGTTTATTATTCCAATACTGTTTCTTGTTTTAGGTGTAAGTGGTGTATTCAATGTCTTTAAAATGAACGAATATATAAAAGGAGAATATACCTCAATGGGAGTTGATGGTGAAGGGAATATAGTAGAACAAGATATTATAGTAGACACCCGCACATTCCTTTATGTTGAGGTGTTGGAGTCGGCGGTTAACAACAATTACTGGCTCTTAGGACGTACTCCTGCCAGAGGTAATGATTCAGATACATTTGGTGTTTTAGCTGCAGAATTGACTGGGAGGTATGAGCGAATAGAAAACGAGATAGGTTTAGCCAACGTCTTTACTTGGACTGGGATAGTGGGAGTTATTTTGTACTTCTTGATTTTTTATCGTGCTACTTTTTTGGCAATCAATAAATCCCGAAATATTTATGTAAAAATGTTAGGTGTTTATGTTGCATTTCGTTGGCTATTCTCTTGGATTGAAGATGTAAATAATTTTTCACTAAATTATTTCATGCTTATGATCATGCTAGGTCTTTGTTTTTCTTACTCATTTCGGAACATGACAGATAATGAAATTATTATTTGGGCTCGTGGAATTTTTGATGTTCGATATGTGCGACTACAACAAATCTTATTTAAAAAAGAAATCAATGAAAAAAGAAAATATGGCGGTCTTGTTGACCTGCCACAACAGGAAAAATAAGACAGTGGCTTGTTTAAAGTCACTTTACCAGGCTGATATCCCCTCACAGTACCTAGTAGATATATACTTGACTGATGACGGTTCAACTGACGACACTGCTCAAGCCATAAATGAACTGTTTCCTGAAGTTGTGCTGATAAGGGGTAATGGCAAATTGTTTTGGGCCGGAGGAATGCGACTTGCTTGGGAAAAGGCAATGGAGAAAAAATCTTACGATGCTTACTTACTAGTAAACGATGACGTTGTTCTTCATCCCAATTTCTTTATGAATCTCTTAGAAACAGATGCATACGCTTATGCAAATACTGGTAAGAGAGGGATATATTCTGGGGCTACTATTGATAGTTCAAGCAAAAAAGTGACTTATGGAGGGAGTAGGGTAAATAACTATCTTTTTGTGGTGAGGTTGAAAATGCTTTCTCCTGTCAGACGACCGCAAAAGTGTCAAATCACTAATGCAAACATACTTTGGATAAGTAAGGACGTTGTGAATAAAATTGGCATATTCGATAATCATTTCACTCATGGTATTGCAGACTATGATTATTCTTTACAGGCTTCCAAGAAAAAAATTCCAGTGCTTCTTGCTCCTGGAATATGTGGTACATGCACTGATGATCATGGCAAGAATTGGAGTAGTAACCAAAATTCACTCAAACAAAGGATTGCTTATTTAAGAAGTCCAAAGGGCTTGGCTTATAGCGAATACTTGTACTACGTTGGTAAACATTTCCCAATGTTTTTACCCTATTCTTATGTAATGTTATGGTTGAAAACTCTCTTTCCATTTATATGGGAACGAGTAAAAAGTTAATACTAGATATGATAGAAAAAGAATTGAATCGAAAACAACGGTTGCTGATTTTTCATCCTGCATTAGCTCCATACAGGATTGATCAGTTTAATTTACTCAACGAGCTGTTCGACTTTAAGGTGGTGTTTCTTATGGAAAATTTGTTGAATTTTAATATGGACCAACAAAAATTGAGAGAGGTATGCCAGTTTGAATTCTCCTTCTTATTGAAAGGAATGTTATTCAAAAGACGTTTATTTCGTTTCGGTATGCTACGTGAAATAAAGAAGACCAACCCTGATATAATAATGGGATTCGAATATTCGCTTACCACTCAATATCTTCTCCTGTTAAAAAAAGCAGGAATTATCAGTGCAGAAATTGGTTCGTTCATAGACGATAGTCCTGATATATGCAAAAACGTCCAATCTAAAGTTAGAAAATGGATTCGTAAACGTTCTGTAAAAAAACTCGATTTTATGGTGGTGATGTCTAGGGAAGTGGCTCATTTTTATATTAACAATTTCAGCCTAAATGAAAAGAATGTTCTTATTTCTCCTATTCTACAATTACCAGAACGATTAAGGGAAGACTCTATGACGATTGAAAGGTATGCAAACAAATATATGGAGGAATATCAGCTGATTGGGAAGAAAATAATCCTTTTCGTCGGTCGATTAGTTCCCGAGAAAGCATTGCCACTATTTATCGAAATAATTGCCCCTTATCTTCAATCAAACGCCAATGTTCGGTTTATATTGGTGGGTGATGGAAGTGAAGAGGAGCGATTGAAAACTATAGTCAAAGAGAATAGCTTGGAAAGTAAAATTCTCTTAGTGGGAAAATACCAAGCCAAGGAGCTTTATGGATGGTATGCTTGTGCTTCAGGATTCGTGTTGCCAAGTGTGTCTGAAACATTTGGGGCAGTAGTTAATGAGGCCTTAATTTTTGGGTTGAAAGTATTTTGTTCTAGTAATGCTGGTGCTTCTAGTTTAATAAATTACAAAAATGGTATATTATTCAATCCATTGGATAGAGCGGATACTTATGACAAATTTCAGCAGTATATAAAAGATTTGAAACCCGTGGAGAATATTTCATTGGATAACTCACCACCCTTAATTGAAGATTATCGTCCATTCTTTAGAGATGAGTGGAAGAAACTTTTTCACAGTGAAACAATCATGCCAATATCAATTGCATCAATATATGAAAAACAGTTATGAGTAAATCACGTAAAAATATACTTTTTATGCTTCACCTGCCTCCACCAGTTCATGGGTCATCATTAGTAGGCGAGCTCGTGAAAGATAGCATTTTAATAAATGATTCATTTGAAGGAAGATATATAAATCTTATACTCTCTCGTCATGTACACGAAAGTGGTAAAACAAATATAAAGAAATTGATACGTTTTTCAGTAACTTGGTTTCATTTATTAGGAAAGCTAATACATCGTAAACCAAACCTGTGTTATTACGCGCTAACTACAACTGGGAGTGGTTTTCGCAAAGATGTTCTTTTAATTGTATTATTACGTCTTTTTAATGTAAAAACAGTTTACCATATACATAACAAGGGTGTCATAGAGGCAAAGAAAAAGAAGTTAAATGATCTGCTATATAGATTTGTTTTTAAAAATAGCAGTGTAATCATTTTATCTCAACATCTATATTATGACATTGAGCCCTATGTTCCCAAAAGTAGAGTATATAATTGTCCTAACGGGATTAAGGATTTTCAACCCAAGACATCTTTTTTAACCCTATCGGTAAACGGTACTTTCAGGATTCTTTTCTTTTCAAATTTAATTAAAGAAAAAGGTGTATTTGTGCTTATCGAGGCTTGTTCAATATTAAATAAAAAAGGTTATACATTTCAATGTGATTTTGTTGGTGGAGAGGGAGATGTCAGTGCAAAACAACTTACAGAATATATAGAAAATAGAGGACTCACTGAACAAGTGAAATATTTAGGAAAACGTTATGGCAAGCTAAAAGATATGGCTTTTGAACAAGCAGATGTATTTGTTTTGCCTTCTCGCTACGATTGTTTCCCTTTAGTTGTTCTTGAGGCAATGCAGCATAGTCTACCGGTTATAACTGCTAAAGAGGGGGGGATGCCAGATATGGTTGAAGATGGTAACACAGGTTTTCTGATATCACCTTACAATGATGCAAATTCTCTAGCAGAAAAAATAGAGTATTTAATAGTCAATCCATCTCAAGGAAAAGAGATGGGTATAAATGGTAGAACTAAGTACGAACATCAATATACCTTGCCAATTTTTGAGCAGAGGTTACACAATATATTATCAGAACTAATTAATAATTAACATTTAAATATTTAAATAACATGCTTGTTGAAGTATCTCAAAAAGATTACAAGAGACATTTTCCCACCAACAAAAGTCCTTTTGTTAGTGAAGATTTCATCTCTCTTAATGAATATAAACAAGATAAAATAGTAAGATTGATGAAGGAAGGTGTATACTCTATTGGTCTATTGGCTGGGCTTAAAGATGGAGTTTTACGTTCTCCTTTTTCTGCCCCATTCGGTGGATTTCATTATAGGCACGAGCACTTATCTTATGAATTGATTTATGAGTTCTTATCAGATCTTAAAGACTATATAGTAAGTGAGGAATTGAAAAAAATTGCAATTACTCTTCCACCTGATATATATCAAAAAAACATGAATGCTAAGCTTATTAATGCATTTATTAGACTTGGGTTTAAAATGGAAGTGCCTGATTTAAATAGCTGTATAGATTTGAAGAAGTTTGATGGAAAGTGGACTAAGAGCGAAGTTGCCGGCAATTGTAGAAAAGCAATTAATAATAATCTTGAATGGGCTATTGCAACTGGTATCGACGATATGGAGAGTGCTTATGAGGTAATCTATAAAAACCGAGAAGGTTTAGGTCGCAAAATTCATATGACGCTTGAAGATATTCTTAAGGTAAAAGATATATTTCCAGTTGACTTTTTCATTATTAGAGAAGGTAACGGAAATTGCATAGGCGCAGCAGTTATTTATCGAGGGCATAAAAGTATAGCACAAGGTATTTTCATGGGAAGTGACCTCGAGAAGAGAAATCTAGGTGTAATCGACCTTATGTATATGAAGGTTTATGAATATTACAAAAAATTAGGATATGAATATATTGACTTGGGAACTTCTAGTCTCGAAGGTGAGCCAAATCCAGGTTTACTAAGATTCAAAGAAAATCATAATAGTATCACTTCACTCAGATACAGCTTTAGCTGGTCAGTAAAAACATAATTCACATTAAAATTCAGAAGATATGTTCAGAAAATTCGAGTTATATAATGGTTCACTTCAGGAACTACTTCCGGAGAAACAACTTATTACAACATTAAATGCTCATTCGTTTAATACAGTAAAAAAAGATCCAATTTTCTATCAAGCTTTACAGGGCAGTAATATCTTGCTGCCAGACGGAATTAGTGTTGTCATGGGAGCAAGATGGGTGCAAGGCAAAAAAATAAAGAAAATAGCTGGAGATGATCTTTTTAGATATGAGATGCAACGTATTCAATCAAAAGGTGGAACTTGTTTTTTCCTTGGAAGCACAGACTCAACACTTGCTCTAATAAAGGAAAGGGCACTTAAAGAGTATCCTGGTATTCAAGTTCATACATTTTCTCCTCCATATCGAACTGAGTTTTCTGAAGAGGAAAGTCTTGACATGATTAAATTAATTAATAATGTGAATCCCGATGTTCTTTTTGTAGGTATGACAGCCCCTAAACAAGAAAAATGGGCATTCGAACATTTTGAACTGATTAATGCAGTTCATGTTTGTTGTATCGGAGCAGTTTTTGATTTCTATGCCGGAACAGTAAAGCGTGCACCTGTATGGATGATATCATCAGGATTAGAATGGTTCTACCGACTTGTTAAGGAGCCAAAGAGAATGTGGAAAAGGTATCTGATTGGTAATACACTTTTCGTAGCAGAAATGTTAAGAGAAAAATTCTATCACGTAAGTCAAAGCCCTCATGTAAATGTATTACCACCTGAAACCTTTAAGGTTGAGAGGAATTAGTAGTTAAGGCATATGGAATCAAATAATTCAGGAATGCGCGTTTTCTTTCTATTGTTCGATCTGTTTTTATTGAACGTATCGGCATACATGGTCTTTCATAATAGTCCAATGTATAACTATGTAGATCTTCCTGGAAGAAATCTCTATATTCTTCATGCTAATGTTTCGGAGCTATTTGCATATATCCTATATTCAAAAAGAAATTACTTTTTTACTGATAGATATTCAGATAGGGTCAAAGCTTTTGGTGCACGTTTCATAATACTACTAATCACATTATATATTCTTGCAGAAGTTTTCCTTCCTAAAGGCTATCATAAGGGTTTTCTGCTTGAGTATACTGCATTCTTTTTTGTGGTAAAAGTTACAGTTTTCTATTTTATCTACAAAGTACAGCAGTATAGATATTCTAATGGACATACATTTCATCGGGTAGCAATACTTGGAATGGAGAATTCTAGCCAGCTTTTGGGTAAATTAATCAACAATAACCCTTCTTTAGGATTCCGGCTTGTTGGATATATTAATGATATGAAAAACTTGTCAGATTACAAACCGCTTGGTTCACTGAAAGAACTTTCACAAGTTTCCGATAAGCACAAGATAAATATGCTATTTGTTACAAATCCAAAATATTTTACGAAAAAAAATACTAAAGAATTGCTCAGTATATGTAATGAAACAGGTATAAGACTGAGATACATTTTAATGGATGGGTACTGGAGCAAACCGATAAGCAGGAAAGTGCAATCAGCAAGTTACTTTGAAATATTTAACCCACAAAAAATTCCACTTGATGATCTCACTTTGCGTTTAGGTAAGAGAATTTTTGATATCGTTTTCTCAACGGTAGTCATACTGTTTATTTTCATCTGGCTGTTTCCAATTATTGGTTTACTAGTGAAGTTAAATTCGAGAGGACCTGTTTTTTTTGTGCAAAAGCGTACCGGGATAAATAATAAAACATTTAATTGTTTAAAATTCAGGACAATGACAGTAAACACCGAGTCCGATAGTAAACAAGCACAGGTAAATGATTCGAGAATTACTTCTATTGGAAACTTTTTACGTAAAACAAATATTGATGAGATGCCGCAATTTATTAACGTGTTTCTTGGCAATATGTCTGTAGTAGGGCCGCGTCCACATATGCTTAAACATACCGATCAGTATTCTCAACTTATACAGCACTATAAGGTACGTCATTTTGTTAAACCAGGTATTACCGGCTGGGCACAGGTAAATGGTTATAGAGGTCTTACAGACGAATTGTGGAAGATGGAAAAAAGAGTTGAGTATGATATGGATTATCTCGAACACTGGACATTCTTTTGGGACATCAAAATCATTTTTATGACAATTTTTGGAAATAGTGCATATAAAAATGCAGGTTAGATAATTATCAATACAAATTAAATAAATATATGAAAAAAGTAGCTTTAATTACTGGTATCACCGGGCAAGATGGATCATTTTTGGCTGAATTATTAATAGATAAAGGATATGAAGTTCATGGATTACTTCGCAGATCTTCCTCATTCAACACATCTAGAATAGAACATCTCTATTTTGAGGAATGGGTAAAAGATATGAAAAAAGATAGACTAATTGAGCTTCACTATGCAGACATGACAGATTCAAGCTCGCTCATAAGGGTAATTCAAAACATACAACCTCACGAAATATACAACCTCGCTGCTCAGAGTCATGTAAAAGTAAGTTTTGATGTACCAGAATATACTGCTGAGACCGATGCTGTAGGTACACTACGATTGTTGGAAGCTGTACGTATACTTGGATTGGAAAAGAAAACCCGAATTTATCAAGCCTCTACATCTGAACTTTATGGCTTAGTACAAGAGGTGCCACAAAAAGAAACAACACCTTTCTACCCACGTAGTCCATATGGAGTAGCAAAGCTATATGGTTTTTGGATTACTAAAAATTACCGAGAATCTTATAATATGTTTGCTGTTAATGGCATATTATTCAATCATGAGAGTGAACGGCGTGGCGAGACTTTTGTTACTCGAAAAATTACTTTAGCAGTAGCTAGAATCGCTAATAATGAACAAGATAAGCTGTATTTAGGTAATTTAAGTGCCAGAAGAGACTGGGGTTATGCAAAAGACTATGTTGAATGTATGTGGCTTATGCTTCAGCACGATACTCCTGAAGATTTTGTTGTTGCAACAGGCGAAATGCATACCGTACGTGATTTTTGTACTCATGCATTTGCCGAAGCTGGAATACAAATCCGTTGGGTAGGAGAGGGCATAGACGAAAAAGGTATCGATGTGAATAACGGAAAAGTGTTGGTAGAGGTTGCTTCAAAATATTTCAGACCAGCAGAAGTAGAGCAGCTACTTGGAGATCCAACTAAGGCACGTGAGCTTCTTGGATGGAACCCAAGGTCTACTTCTTTTGAAGAGTTGGTAAGACTTATGGTGCGACATGATATGTTGTATGTAAAACAGCAGAAAGCTAAAGAGTCTGTAATACATGAGTAATACACTATGATATACATTAAATACAATTAAGGTTGTTATATAAAATATGAGAGAATGAATAAAGATAGTAAAATATATGTTGCAGGACATAGCGGATTGGTGGGGTCGGCCATATGGAGAAACTTACTTTCAAAAGGATATAGTAATCTGGTAGGGAAATCACATGAGGAGTTAGATCTGTTGGATAGTCTTGCAGTAAAACGTTTCTTTGATGAAGAGAAGCCTGAATATGTTTTTCTTGCGGCTGCTTTTGTGGGTGGAATAATTGCTAACAATACATATCGTGCCGATTTTATATATAAAAACTTGCAAATTCAGACCAATGTAATTTTCGAAAGCTATAAACATAAAGTAAAGAAGCTGTTGTTCCTAGGTAGCAGTTGTGTATATCCCAAAGAAGCTCCACAACCTATAAAAGAGGAGTATCTTCTCACTTCTCCTCTCGAATATACAAACGAGCCATACGCTATAGCTAAAATAACCGGATTAAAAATGTGTGAGAGTTTTAATATTCAATATGGTACAAACTTTCTGTCTGTAATGCCTCCTAATTTATACGGTCCACATGACAATTTCGATCTTGAGAAAAGTCATGTATTACCAGCACTTATTAGAAAAATGCATTTAGCTAAATGTTTACAAGAAAACAACTGGAGTGGAATTCAACTAGATCTAAAAAGAAGATCCCTAGATCAGGTGAATGGTAAAAGTACAGTTGATGATTTTGTTTTAACGTTAAATAAATATGGAATATTTGGCAATCATCTAGAGCTGTGGGGAACAGGTAAGCCACGAAGGGAGTTTCTCTGGAGCGACGACCTTGCAGATGCATGTGTATACATATTTGAAAATGTAAATTTCAGAGATATTATAAGAGATATGGTTGAGATTAGAAATACTCACATTAATATCGGAACAGGTGAAGAGATTAGTATTAAGGATCTGGCAGGTATTGTAGCTGAAATTGTAGGGTATAAAGGTAAGATAAAATTTAATCCTAATATGCCCGACGGTACCTTCCGTAAGCTGACTGATGTTTCGAGACTCAAATCACTTGGATGGAATCATATTGTAAAGCTTGAGGAAGGAATTAAGTTGATGTATAAATGGTATGTTGAAGATCAGAAACTTCACTTTGATTAAATTAAAATTTTATTATGGTAATCAACTCATTTAGTTTTCTATTTTTTTTTACAGTTCTTTTCTTGGTTTATTACTTCCCATTGAAGAATAAAAAAGTTTCACAAAATTGGTGTTTACTCATATCAAGTTATATTTTTTATGGTATAACTGACTTGAGGATGCTGCCTATTATATTTGGAGCAACCATAGTTTTTTATGTGCTAGGGATAATAATTAATAAAAGTAGCCAAAAAAATGCTTCACTGTTTACAGTTATTGGAGTTTTGGCAGGTGTTGGAATGCTGGTGTATTTTAAGTATTTAAACTTCTTTATAGATTCATTTGAAACTCTAATTACTTCACTTGGTTTTAATGCTAATATTACTACTTTAAATATCCTTTTTCCATTAGGAATTAGCTTTTTTACTTTTAGGTTAATTAGTTATCTGATTGAAATTAATCGTGGTAAAATAGAGCCTACTAGAGATTTTGTTGCATTTGCAGCATACATAGCATTTTTTCCTACCTTGCTAGCCGGACCAATTGATCGTCCCAACGACTTCCTACCTCAACTAAAATCGGCAAGAATATTCGATTATAATATGGCAATAGATGGAACAAGACAAATACTTTGGGGTATATTTAAAAAAATGGTTATTGCTGATAATATGGCAATATTCTTAGGTTCAGTTTGGGGAGATGTAGGAAGCCATAATGCTACTACACTAATTCTTGCAGCCCTTGTTTATCCTATTCAATTATATGCAGATTTTTCTGGTTATTCAGATATGGCAATTGGAGTAGGTAAGATACTTGGTATTCGAGTGGCTATTAATTTCCGATATCCATTTTTCACACGTAACATAGCTGAGTTTTGGCGATCATGGCATATATCACTTACTACTTGGGTAACAGACTATGTTTTTATGCCGCTAAATGTAAGATTTAGGTCTATGCACAATATAGGTTTAATAATTTCAATAATTATTAGTATGGTAATTATTGGTTTTTGGCATGGTGCAGCCTGGACATATGCAATATTTGGATTGTATCACGGATTACTATACATACCCTTAATATTATCTGGATCATTTGGCAAAAATAAAAAGTTGAAGGTTAATAAGTTCGGAGCACCAACTACGAGTGATTTTGTAAAAATGATTGGTACATATCTACTCGTTTCTTTCGGAAAAATTATTTTCAATTCACAGTCGCTTAGCCAAGCATTTGAGTTTATGAAAGGGTTATTCAATTTCTCTAATCCAACTTCATTTACTGCTGAAGGAGTACGAATTCTTTTTCTCTCACTCTTTTTCACCGTTATAATGATATTTGTCGAGTGGAAGCAAAGAGATAAAGAATATGCGTTACAAATAGATTCTTTAGTTCCTCATAAATTTGCTCGTTTCGCTATATACTGGATGATTTTAGTTCTGATATCACTGTATAGTGGAAAGGAGCAGATATTTATATATATGCAATTCTGACATTATGAAAAAATATTTAATTGAAATTGTTTTTGGTTTTTTGCTTCCTGCAACCATTATAGCTGTTGTTTCTGAATATTCACTCAGAAAGATTCCTAATGATTATTCTTTTAAAAATCAGTGGCTTACACAGAATAGCCAAGAAGTAGAAGTTTTGGCTCTTGGTGCTTCCACTGTATTATACGACATCAATCCCCAATATCTCAACAAAAAAGGATTCAATGCTGCACATCTATCTCAATCATTAAAGTATGATCATTTTATTTTTAATAAATATATAGACAAAATGCCCTCACTCGAATATGTCATTCTAGGTGTTGAATACTGGTCTCCATTTGGAGATATAGAAGATAGCCCTGAATGGTGGAGAGTGAAGTTTTATAATATTCATTATGGTGGCAATTTTTATAGATGGGAAGGAAAATATAATTACGAACTCTATTTTAGAAATGTAGCTACATTTAAAACAGCTACTAATGGGCTTTTAACCTTAATGGGTTTAAAGAATGAGACCCGACGCACAGTAAATGAACTGGGATATGGAGCTAATTACACAATAGAAAATAGGCAAAACAACTGGGATAACGGAGAAATTGAAGTGAATAGACACAATAGTTTAATATCAAGTGCTCTCGAAAGCAATGTTATTGCTCAGAACAAAAAATACGTAGATGAAATAATCAAGGAGTGCAAAAAAAGAAATATTAAGGTGTTACTTGTTAATTTTCCACTATACTCATCTTATAGAAGTTTACAAAAAGAGGAGTTTCTTTCAATTCAAAAGGACTTCTGCAAATCATTTGATGAACAATATAACAATGTTTCTTTTTTCGACTTTTCAGATAATGATTATTTCACAGAACCCGATTTCTACGACGCAAATCATTTAAATGAAATTGGATCTAAAAAATTTACATTGATGCTAGACAGCATCATAAATAATCTATAAATATGATGATAAGCAATTTTAAAACTCTTAAAAATAATCTCAAAAAAGATATATCCTATCTGCCTGCAGTAAAAGTAGCACTATTAGGAGATACAGCAACCCAATTCTTAGCAACGGCTATAAAGGGTGTTGCTGTTCAGAGAGGATTAAATATTGAGATGTTTGAAGCTGACTATAGTCAGGTTGAACGACAGTTGCTTGATACAACTTCAGAATTGTATGAGTTTAATGCAGACTATATTGTAGTATTTCATTCTTCACACAAGTTGCTATCAACATACAATAAACTGCCTGTAGAAAAGCAACATTTATTGGCCGATAGCAGACTGGATTTTGTTAGTAGTCTTTCTAAAATGGTAAAATCTCGTATAATATATTTCAATTATCCCGAAATTGATGACTCTGTTTATGGCAGCTATTCAAATAAGGTAGAAAGTTCTTTTACATATCAGATAAGAAAGCTCAACTATCAGTTAATGGATATCAGTATTAAAAATACCAATTTGTTTATTTGCGATGTAGCAGCTATACAAAATAAAGTTGGTCGTGATGTTATGTTTCATCCCGCCGTCTATATAGGTAGTGAAATGGTCTTTTCAATTGATGTATTACCATATATCGCTGGAAGAACTATGGATATTATTTGTGCCGTTGAGGGGAAATTTAAAAAATGTTTGATACTAGATTTAGATAATACCGTTTGGGGAGGCATTGTGGGAGACGACGGATATGAGAAACTGGAGCTAGGTCATGAACTTGGTATTGGAAAGGCTTTTACAGAATTTCAGGAATGGGCATTGAAGTTGAAGAACAGAGGCATAATACTTGCAGTTTGCTCTAAAAATAATGAGGATAATGCTAAAGAACCGTTTGAGAAGCATCCCGAAATGGTTTTACGTTTAAAAGATATTGCAGTTTTTATAGCAAACTGGGAAAATAAAGCAGATAATATTCGTCGTATACAATCCATACTAAATATTGGTTTCGATTCAATCGTATTTCTTGATGATAACCCATTTGAAAGAAATATGGTACGAGAAAACTTACCAGATGTAACAGTTCCTGAACTTCCCGAAGATCCGGCTCAATATTTAGAATATCTGTATAGCTTAAATCTTTTTGAAACGGCAACTCATTCACATACAGATGCCGAGAGAACAAAACATTATCAGGTTGAAGCAGAGCGAGCAGCTACCCAAACTAGTTTTGCAAATGAGGCCGATTTTCTTCAAAGTCTTGATATGAAATCAGAAGTCACACCTTTTAATAGTTTCAACACCCCACGCGTATCTCAATTGTCGCAACGAAGCAATCAATTCAACTTGCGTACCGTAAGATATACAGAGGCAGAGGTAGAACTTATGTCTAAGGATGAAGACTCTCATACTTTTAGTTTCACCCTTACAGATAAATTTGGAGATAATGGATTAATTTGTGTAGTAATCCTAAAGAAAAAAGATGACGAAACTGCATTTATTGATACATGGTTTATGAGTTGTAGGGTTTTAAAGCGTGGTATGGAGAATTTTACACTAAACACTATTGTAGAATATGCACGTGGTAAAGGCTTCAAAAATATCATGGGAGAGTATATACCTACTTCAAAGAATAGCATGGTACAAAATCATTACACACAATTAGGGTTTATTGAAGTTGATGATCCCGAACATAACTACTTCAATTTAGATGTAGATAAATACGAAAAGAAAGAGAGTTATATTACAGCAATTTAGAACAATAAATTAATAAAAATGGAAAAAGTATTAAGCGAATTAGAGAATATATTCAGAGATATCCTGGATGAAGATTCATTGAATCTTACACGCGAAACAACTGCAAACGATGTTGATGGTTGGGACTC
>CAZSBA010000050.1:0-17620 GCA_964605035.1 uncultured Proteiniphilum sp.
AGGTCTCCAGTTACTACATTAAGCTTAAACGGCTCAAAGACCTGAGGGTTATCTCTGTTCATTGTGATAATGATATAGTCTTTTTGTTCTTTCAATAATGAAGCAATACCAGCCCTTACTCCGTCAAATGGTGTTAGATCCATAACATTAGCGCCATCAATATCAGCAGCATAAATATGATAATTTTCATTACCTCCATTATCCATTATATAAAAGAGTCGTTCATCGTTTACCCAGCCATAACCTTTAACTGGCTCTTCCTTCTCTTCTATAACTCTAACAACTTTTTCTGTTGCAAGATCTTTAATATATACATGATTTTTTAAACCATCTTTCTCCATATACGACATATACTTGCCATTAGGAGAAAGCTGAAATGACGAAGCGTTAGGCCTTGCAAAATAATCGGCTACACTATATTTATAATCACCTTCATCAAAAGCTGTTAATGACTTTAATTCTTCGTCTGTAGAAACTAAATCGGGATTTCCTGGTAACTTACTCACGTATCTTTTAAGCGTTAGATCTAGCGACATGCCTGCTTGCTCATAAACACCGTTTATACTATCAGCAGAAAGCTCACCTCTATAAGTGATTTGGGCCATAGAGACACCTAGCATAACAGAGCTCCCATTCACTTCAATTGCATCTACAGGTATTCCTGCTGCTCCTTGCGCCGGAACATCCATTGTAGCTGCCAGTTCACCATCTTCATCTGTTATGTGAAACATCAATTCAATTTCCATACCCTGCACCAATAGTGTGCCTCTCCAATCTCCCGCAATGTGTTGTGCCTTAATGCTCATAGTTGAAAAAATAATTGTAAGTATTATACCTACATGTTTTATTCGTTTCATTTTTTTGTTTTTGTTTGTGATTAAAATATGAATTAACGAAATAACACTCCTAACTCCTAAGAGTTTGGAAACAAATGTAGTCAATATTTTTTAAAATATGTGAGCTATATATCAGCGTTGTTTTCATAGTCCAACACAATATATTTTTCTTGGTTAGGCATTAAATAGGCTAATATTAAACCTTACTTTGGCCTATTATAAAAGAGGAATAAAAGAGCAAGGTAAGACCGAAACAAGAGCAAGGTAAGACCGAGAAAAGAGCAAAGATATGACCAAGACTATAGTATGGTAAGACATGGGAACAAAACCCCACTTTGATTGTTGTAACTTATATCAAAACAATAAACATAAACAACATTTATCATGCACAAAGATATTTTAGGGTTGCATCATGTAACAGCAATCTCAAATAATGCAAAAAAAAACCATCATTTCTATACTGATGTATTGGGATTGAGGATGGTAAAAAAAACAGTCAATTTTGATGATCCAGGTACTTATCACTTCTATTTTGGCGACGAACAGGGGTCTCCGGGATCTATAATAACTTTTTTCCCTTGGGAAGGTATAGGCAAAGGTGTAAATGGTGCGGGAATGGCAACCCATACTGGTTACTCAGTACCAAGTGGAAGTTTTGATTTCTGGAAAGAACGCCTCGCAAAGTTTGGTATCACAACAATTGAGAGTGAAATATTTGAAGAGAAAGTGCTTTCATTTAATGATCCTGACGGAATGCAACTTCAACTAATAGTTCCAAATAAAATTGATTCTCGTGAACCTTGGACAACCAGTGATATTTCAGCCGACTATGCAATAAGAGGATTCCATAATGTTACACTCACTCTCAGATCCGTTAATGCTACCTCAAAAGTGCTTACCGATTTACTTGGTTATTCTTTAGTAAAACAGGAAGGAAATATATATCGCTTCGAGACTGACACTACTGAGGCTGCCAACATTATCGATATCCTAGAAGATCCAAATGCTCATGATGGACGAAATGCTGCAGGCACTAATCATCATATTGCATTTAGAGTAAAGAATGATGATATTTTAATGGAAGTTCGCGAACGTGTTGTGGCTGCCGGATTAAGTATTACTCCTAAAATTAACAGAGACTATTTTTTCTCGTTATACTTCCGCGAACCGGGTGGTGTGCTTTTCGAACTTGCTACAGATAATCCGGGATTCACTGTTGATGAATCTCTTGAGAGTTTGGGAACTGCGTTAAAACTGCCGTCTCAATATGAAGGTATGAGAAGTAAAATTGAAGCTGTATTACCTGAATTATAAGCGGACGAATTGTAGGAACTGATTAATGAGTATTAATAGTATGAGCAGATTAACAATATAAGTACAATTATAATCGAAATTCATCAGTTGATTAAATTAAAAGCAATACACTTAAATTCAAATCATTAAAATGAATCATAAATTAGACATTAAATATGCAGGCGTCCCTTTAGAAAAAGCAAAGAAAGCTTTAATAATGCTTCATGGCAGAGGAGCTACCGCAGAAAGCATATTATCTCTTGGCGAGCATCTGAACGTTGATGACTACGCTTTAATAGCTCCACAAGCAACAAACAACACATGGTACCCCTACTCGTTCATGGCGCCTGAACAGGAAAATGAGCCATGGTTAAGTTCAGCAATAAATATTGTAAATCAGACTGTTGACAAAGTGTTGCAATCGGGCATTAAATCAGAGGACATATATTTTTTAGGATTCTCTCAGGGTGCGTGTCTTGCAACTGAATATACTGCTCGCAACGCTCAGAGGTATGGTGGAGTTGTGGCATTTACGGGTGGACTAATTGGTAAAGAGATAAACATGAGCAATTATAGTGGTGATTTTGAACAGACTCCAATATTTTTTGGTACTGGTAACCCCGACTTCCATGTACCTGTAGAAAGGGTATACACCTCTGCCAATATTGCACGTAAGATGAATGCAGATGTAACAGAAAAAGTATACGAAAACAGGGGGCACACTATATCTGAAGACGAAATAAATATAGTTAACAGCTTAGTTTTTAAGTAATTGACAACGCTTTTTAAACAATAATAAAATGAAAGTTACACGAGTTTATAGTGATGAAAATGGCGACTCCCGGTTTGAGGATGTAGATATAGAACTATTTGATAATGGGGAGATTGGGCACCTTTCAGAAAAAATTGATGTTAAGTTGATGCAGTTCAGAAAGGTCTCTCCCGATTACGATTATGATTTTCACCACGCACCTCAAAGACAATTTATTGTTCTACTTGATGGTGGTGTTGAAATTGAAACATCACTTGGAGAAATTCGTCAATTTAAGACAGGCGAAATCCTCTTAGTGGAAGATACATCTGGTAAAGGTCACAGGACTAAAAATCTGGAGAGACGCGAACGGACATCTATTTTTATTCATTTGAAGTAGCATCATTTTTTATATACCTCACATAAGCTATATTATCTCCGTTGGGCGACCAACTATGAACATTTAATGTACCTTGACCCCCGTAAAAAACGGGGGTTACATCTTTTGTCTCTTTTGTATCAACATTAATAATTCTAAGTTTTACGTCTTTGCCGAAGGGGTGACCGCCTTTTTGATCCTCTATATATGATATGTAAACTACATTTTTATTGTCTGGCGATGGGTGAGGAAACCAATTATCGTAATCATCAAAAGTCAATTGTGTTTGATCAGAACCATCAGGACGCATTCTGTAAATATGCATTCTACCAGTCCTATGACTGTTAAAATAGATCCATTGTCCATCATAACTATATTCCGGGCCGTCATCCAATCCAACTGCATCTGTCAACCTAATCTCTTCATCAGTTATCACATGTGTTTTATATACATCCCATTCGCCATTTCTCATAGCACAGTAAGTAACCCATTCATTATCGGGGCTTACTCCATGCCAATAACTTGGATATTTTGAGGTAATTAACCTAGGCACGCCTCCAGAAACAGGCAAAATAAATATTCTTGAGTTTCCACCCGATGAGCTCACTCTTGAGTCGTTATGACTAATTATAAGCCACTTCCCATCGAAAGTTAAACCATGATCGTTATTGCAATTGTCGGCAAAGCCAGTATCAATAACTCCAAGTTTTCTACCTTTAACAGAAATTTTTTCTAGTTTACCATTTGAATTAATTATCAAGAATTTACCATCTCTCGACCAGTTAGGGGCTTCAAAATGGCGCTTTTCTCTCAAAATAACTTTCTCTTTTCCTGTATTTACATTTAACAGAACCAATTCACTTTCAATATTCTGCTGCTCTTGTCCAATTATAATAAACGTGGAAATGATTAACAACAAAAGAGTTAAATGAAGGTATCTCATAATTTATGGTTTTAAACTTAAAATAAATGCCTTATTAAAAGAGTGTTTTAAATGCAAACTATTTATTCTCAAAGATAATAAATTACCATTGAGTTGGATACTCATAGCAGGTTAATTTTCTATGAACCAAATATTTTTGTAAATTTGTTAAAATCTACATCAATCAATAAATACTGTGTATGAATTTTAGCGATCCCTACAAATCCGCTATGGAATTTGCAATTAATACTGATAGAAGCCTCTTTATCACAGGTAAAGCGGGTACAGGCAAAACCACCTTCCTCCGCAATTTTCGTAAAGAAACAAACAAGCAAATTGCAGTTGTTGCACCCACCGGCGTAGCAGCTATAAACGCAGGGGGAACAACCATACACTCGTTTTTTCAACTACCATTTACTCCCTTCAAACCCACTCCCGCATGGCAGTCGCAGCTCATTTCTCAAATTAAAATGAGCAAACCCCGACGCAATGTTATACGTGAACTCGAAGTACTTATTATAGACGAGATAAGCATGGTGCGTGCAGACGTGTTAGATGCTATAGATGTTGTACTCAAAACCATACGCCATAGACAAAATGAACCGTTTGGAGGTGTACAAATGATATTAATTGGCGATATGCACCAACTTTCTCCGGTTGCAAAAACAAATGAGTGGAGTTTAATATCGGATTATTACAAAAGTGTATATTTTTTCGATAGCCACGTTATTCAGAAGCATCCTCCAATATATATTGAGTTTGACAAAATTTACAGACAGTCTGATAATCAATTTATCAAAGTGTTGAATGAGGTAAGAAACAATTCACTCTCTGAAGAAGGAGCCAACTTGCTTAAACGCAGGTACAATTGCAACTTTACTCCTCCGCCCAACGATCATTATATAACACTTACAACGCACAATTACAGTGCTGATTATATAAACAGAATTGAGCTGGACAAACTCTCAACCCCTATTCATGAATTTCATGCAAGAGTAAATGGAACCTTCCCCGAAAATGCTTTTCCTATTGAACATGTACTTGAATTAAAAGAGGGCGCTAAAGTGATGTTTATTAAAAATGACACAGAAACTCCACGAAGGTTTTATAATGGTAAAATAGGTGTAGTTAGCGCAATTGAAGACGATATTATTACAGTTGAATGCCCTGGAGATGACTATCAAATAACCGTCCCAACTCTAACTTGGGAAAACATTCGCTACAATACTAACAAAGAAACTAATACTATAGAGGAAGAAATTATTGGCACTTTTGAGCATGTGCCTTTACGCTTGGCTTGGGCCATAACTATTCATAAAAGCCAGGGACTTACATTTGAAAAAGCAGTTATAGATGCCGGTAAGGCTTTCTCGCCCGGTCAGGTATATGTTGCTTTGAGCAGATGCAGGTCGTTAGAAGGGATAGTTTTGAAAAGCCCTATCAACACCGAAAGCATTAGTGTTGATAAGCAGGTAATAGAGTTCTCATCATTAAAACCCGATATAGCTTATATTAGCCATGAGTTAGAGTGCGCTCGCAAGGAGTTTGAGACCTCGATGCTACTTCAGTTATATGTTTTTAATCATATATACAATAGTGCAAAATCGTGGTATAGAGCAACAGAAGGAGAAGAACAATCATTTAATGAGGAGACGCTACCATTTGTAAAAGAGATTAATAAACAATTGGAGCATATAAATGAGATAGGAGATAAATTCAGAATTCAACTTAATCAAATTGTGGGCAAAGAAGATGTTAACAAAGAATATCTTTCAAATAGACTTAAATCATCTTCTTTATACTTTGCGGAAAAGCTAGATGTGCTTATGAACTCTCTGAAGAAATCGCCTGCTACAACTGATAGCAGAACGAATGCTAAGCTTTACGATGAAGCTATTTCATCGATATACACAGAGATTGCTTTAAAGAAACACCTAATTAGTGCAACCTATAATAATTTTAGTGTAGAATTGTATTATCAGGCGCGCAATAAATTTGTGATGCCCGACTTCAATGTAAAGTCTTATAGCAGAGGCAAGACCAGTGTGCAATTGAAATCAAATAACCCCGATTTGTTAAATGAACTTGTGCAAATACGCAACTACATAAGCGAAAACGAAAGCCTGCCCCCATATATGGTTGCTCAAACAAAAACGTTGGTGCAGATGGCCGATTATATGCCTCAGACTGATAAAGATTTAATTAAGATATATGGCTTCGGGAAGAAGAAACTTGAACGGTTTGGCGCACAGTTTCTTGATGTTATAAACAATTATATTTCAGAAAACGATTTGCAATCGGAGATGATTAATTTTAATGAATTTTAAAAATGAACTATCTAGCTCATATATATTTTTCAGGAAAAAATCGTAAGGTAGCCGTTGGCAATTTCATTGGAGATTTTGTAAAAGGAAACAGTTATGATAAATACCCCCTCTCTTTTCAAGAAGGAATATTATTACATAGAGAGATTGACCAATTTACCGACACCCACCCAATATTCCGTGAGTCTGTAGATTTAATTCGCCCCTCTTTTGGTCGCTATTCAGGTATAATGGTAGATATGTATTACGACTACCTGCTTGCATCTGATTTTGAGAGATATAGCAATGGGCAGAACCTCGGCAAATTCTCCCGTAATTTTTATTTATCAGCCTTACTATACTACAGATGGTTGCCTAAAAAAGTAAAAGGATTTATTTTCCATTTCATTAGAACCAATCGCCTAGAAGAGTATGCTACGTACGATGGACTGGAATACTCACTCAAAATTATGTCTGTTTACAATAGTTCTGCAATTAATCCTACCCTTGGAATTGAGGTTCTTGCAAAAAACGAAGCACAACTGAGAAAACTTTTTGAGATATTTATAGTTGATGCGAAGAAAAGTTTCCTTATTGAGAATAATAGTGATTGATGATTTATGTAGATGTAAATACATATTGTTTAGACATAAGTCCAACTTTTGCATTCGTTGATTAAAACCCGAACTAAGCGCCCAGTAAAAATGAAAACGAGAATACTTTTGAAAAAGCACTCCCGTTTTTATAAAATCCTGTCGTAAGTTGTTTCGTTTTATTTGTTTGGAGTTTCCCAGACTTTTGTGGTAGTACAGTTAATATTTACAGTCTGATCTCCTAATTGCAACATAAACTCACCCTCCTCAAGTGTCCATTTACCCATCTCATTTACAAATGCTAAATCTTCACCTTTAATATCAATAGTTACAGTTTGAGTTTTGCCAGGCTTAAGAGAGACCTTATCGAATCCTCTCAAACGACGTACATCGGGCGACAAAGAAGCTACCATATCGCTGCTGAACAACAAAACAGACTCTTTTCCTTCAACCTCACCTATATTAGTAACGTCAACAGAAACTCTAATAATATCATCTGATGTAAAGTTGCTCTTATCAACAGTCATATTAGTATAATCGAAAGTTGTATAACTTAATCCAAAGCCGAAAGGAAATTGCACTGATGTCTGAGCACCGTAATCGTAAGCACCATCCATTTTACCTTCAATATTCTGCCCTGGTTTATGATCATAAGTTATTAAACCTTGTTCAAATTTTGGATAAGTATATGGCAATTTACCACTGGGATTTACATCGCCACTCAAAATATCTGCTAGTGCATCGCCACCAAAATTTCCCGGCAAATAAGTTTGCACAATAGCCGAAGCACCTGGTTCTATGCTACGAATTAATCTGGGGCGACCTTCATTTAAGACTAATACCACTGGTTTACCCGTTTTTTGCAATGCTAAAGCAAGATTAGTTTGATTTTCAGATAATGTCAATTCATCAAGATTTCCAGGTGTTTCGCAATATGAATTTTCGCCAATACAAAGCACTATATAGTCAGCACTCGATGCAGCTCTTACAGCCTTTTCTATTTCAGGAGCATTCTCCTCAAAGTATTGACCGTCCATTTTATACGTAACTCCCGGTTCATATATAACATTTGCAGCACCAAACTTATTTTGCATAGCTTCTAATATTGTATTGTATTGCTGAGCAAACTCCTCAGTCTTTTCTCCCTGCCATGAGTAGCTCCAACCTCCATTCAGTGTGCGCATTGAGTTGGCATTAGGACCAGTAACGAGTATACGAGAATTTGAACTAAGGGGCAGTATGTTATCCTCATTCTTTAGCAGTGTGATAGATTCATCAGCAGAAAACTTTGCAACGGCCTCATGCTCCTTACTTCCGAAATCAGGGTATTCACTTCTAGACCAATATGGTTTTTCAAAGAGTCCAAGTCTGTATTTCAAACGCAAAACTCTGCGTACAGCATCATCAATACGACTATTCGAAACCTCTCCTTCTTCTACAAGCTTTAACAACGTAGTGCAAAACGAAAGATTATATGGCTCCATAACCATATCAATTCCAGAATTAATTGCTATCTTAACTGCACCTTTATAGTCCTCAGAAATATTATCTCTTGAATACAAGTTCTGCACATCGGCCCAGTCAGTAACTATTACACCATCAAACTCCAAATCCTCTTTAATCCACTCAGTAATTAATCTATAATCAGCATGAGTTGACACACCATTAATTATACCAGAATTAACCATAAGCGACAGAGCACCGCCTTCAATTATTGCTGATCTAAATGGCTCAAAATGCTTCTCACGCAAATCAATTTCACTAATTACAGCAGGAGTTCTATCTTTTCCAGAAACGGGTACACCATATCCCATATAGTGTTTTATACATGCAGCAAGATTACTATTTATAACCCTATTCCTATCATAACCTTGATAGCCCTGTACTGTAACAGTACCCATCTCAGCATTTAAGTAACTATCTTCGCCGTAGCTCTCCCATTGTCTCGACCACCTTGCATCCCTGCCAATATCCATAGTAGGAGAAAACACCCAAGGGATGTTGCTTGCTCTAGTTTCGTAAGCGTTAATTTGTGCTCCACGTTCAACCAAATCGCGATTAAAAGTAGCCGCCATACCTATCTCTTGAGGGAAAAAGGTAGCATCAGCTGTGTAAGTAGCACCATGTATAGCATCAATACCATAAATTATTGGGATTCCGGTTTCTTCTATTGCTCTTTTTTGTATAGTAGAAATTATATACTCCCACATCTCTGTAGTCTGAGCCCTAGTGTTACTTGCATTAAGAATTGACCCTACTTTATACTTACCAATTACAGTATCAAGCATAACAGGATCTATTTCAAAGGGCTCACTACTGTAAAAAGCATTGCCCCCTTTACCAAGTAGATCTATTGTAAATTGCGACATTTGTCCAATTTTCTCTTCAATGGTCATTTGAGAAATGATGCTGTCGATCTTAATTTCGATAGCAGCATCTAAATTATTACTCACTTTATTTTCCCCTAAGCTACAGGAGAATACAAATGGAATCAATAAGATTAAAACAGTATACTTCTTCATAAATATTTGTCTACTTTTGATAAACCCTTACATAATCAATTTCATAAGTAGCAGGCAATGCCGACTCATCAATTCCTTGAGCTCCGCCCCAATCTCCACCCCAGGCTAGATTTAGTTTAAGGTAAAAAGGAGCATTGAAAGGCCATGTATGTTTATTTCCGGTTCCATCATTATCAAACCTGAAATACTCAACTCCATCAACAAAACCTTTAATATATTCTGCAGTCCATTCAACAGCATATACGTGAAACTCAATCTCAGCATTCTCAATTTTCTTTGTACCTGTTTTCTGAGTACCAATAGAATGATAGTACGATTGTGTATGAATTGAAGAGTGAACTACGTTTGGATCATAACCAACATATTCCATTATGTCAATCTCTCCATCCAAAGGCCATGCAGTAAAGTTTTTTGGCATCATCCAAAAAGCCGGCCAAGTCCCTTTTCCACCCGGAACCCTCAACCTCGCTTCAAAATAGCCATATGTCCATGCTTCAATTGAATTAATTCTTGCAGAGTAAATCCTATCATCAACAGGTATTGCCTTAATTTTCAAGGTTCCGTCATGTATAGCTGCAACGGTATCTGTACCGGTGTAACCCTTAATATATGTTTGTAATTCATTATTAACCCATCCAGGTTCTGCAGTTTCGTAAAACCATTTATCTGTATCCGGAAGTGATGGTTTTCCGTCACTTTGTCTTTCTACATCAAATTCTTCATTCCAAACCATGCTGTATTCTTCTGGCACATAGTTCTCATTTTTATCAGCCTCTTGATTAACAAAATGTGTTTTAGAAAAATTACCTGATACAAATTTCAGCTCCGCTATCCTGTTTTTGACATCAGTATTTGCAGTTGCTGCTATTTTCACTACTGTTTCACCTTTACTCCCTTTATTACTACTCAATGTAACCCAAGACTGATTTGCAGTTAACTCCCAATCTGCATTAGAGTTAACACTAATACTTTTAGTTCCGCCTTCGAATGAAATATCTGAAATATAAGGCTCAACGGTCCATTCAACAATCAACTCGCCAGCATCCTGCACTACATTGTATTTATGATTGTATTTCCCCGAAATAAATGTAAGTTCGGCACTCCTAGCCTCTTCAGTTGAATTTTTTGTTGCTGTTATTTTTACAACTGTCTGTCCGTTTCCACCACTGCCAGGATCAATATTGCACCATGGTTGGTCAGACGCCACAGACCAATTGCCATTTGCTTCTACAATAATACTTTCTGTATCTCCTCCTGAGCTCAATCTTGTTGAAGCAGGCGATATCTGCCATTTTATCTCCTCTTCAGGATCAGGAGTAATTGTAGGAGAATCATCACTCTCGCCACAACCAGCAAATAAAATTGCCAGTGTTATTAATATTGTGCCCATTATTCTCATAAAGTTTAGTGGTTGTTATAAAAGAGAGAGGCTGCAGAATAATTTAAAACAGCCTCCATCTCTTTTCTTATAATTATTCGTCAAATTCAAAATCATCAAGATAGAAGAAACCAGATCCCGAGTGCCCTTCAGCTCCAAACTGCAATACAATACGGTCGTAGTCATTTCTGTTTGCCACACCAGAGAAATCAAACTCCAGTTCAAGCCATTTATTCATTTCTAAATCAGCTTTCACTATTTCAGTTTGTCCTTCCCAAGGAGCAGGATGTTCGCTATCCTGTAGCTTTACAGCCAATTGAGGCAACAACTTCTTATTAGCAATCCATTCACCAGCTACATCATTATCTGTAGTATAATCGTTGAATGATGGAATAAACACTTTAACCCTAATCTTATTCTGAGTTGATAAGTCGAATTTATAATCTGGAGCAGTGAATGATAAGTTGCTATAAAATCCGTTAGATTTCCAGTAACGATATACGTGTGATGACTCGTTAATAGGTAGCGGCATAGGATTACCTATGATATCACTCCTACCTGTTCCACCCATATCATCTTGATTAAATGCAAGAAACTCATCCCCTTCAAAATTCTCAAACAACTTCACAGCTTTCAATGGTTTCGGTGCCGACGGTGGTTCAACATTCAATTCTTCAAGACAATAAACAAATACCCAGTCCTGACTCTCAACAGTATTATTAACCCTTAAGGCCATAACCTCTTCTGTCTGATAAATAATCTCATAATCTTGACTTCCGGCATAGTAGCCCATAAAAGCATTATCTGACAAATTTAAAATTGGATATTCACCCGATTCCTCTAGAGAAAATGTGTAATTACCTCCTGAATAAGTAAACATAGCGTCATCTTGAACGATGTTGTGAACATTAAAACCTCCAACACTTGCTGAACTTGCTACTCGTCCGTAACCTTCATCACCATCCTTTACAATTACCAGCTGTACTCCATTTTGGATAAATGTAAATTTTGTAGAATACATCTCCCAATCAACTTTCTCATTAGGATTTGCGCCCCACCATTCCTGACTTCGTGAATGCTGAGGTCCAAGACCCATATGTCCGCTAACATTAAATCCTGCTGCATTAACCTCAGCTGCAAAATTATTGTATTGGTCAAATACCCAAGTCTTTCCTTCATTATTTTCAGCTCCACCTGTTAAGTTTCTGTATGCCGGAGTATCAACCAAACTATAATCATTCTCCGAAAAACTTACCACCACACTCCTACTGGCTACCGATCCATTAGCAGAATGAATTGACAATGTAACTGTATATTCACCTGCAAAAGGATAAATACCGGTTGCAGTTGCCCTGCTTCCCGAAGCGCCATTGCCCAAATCCCAGCGTATTGCATAAACACCGTCACTTGGCAAGTCTGTTGTGTTTGTGTACGTTATTACGTTATCACTATTAGGAGAAACAGACTGTGTAAATGACACCATATCATCTGTTATAGTTGGCACCTTCGAAAGGGAATAATCATCCATCTCTTGTGGACTACATGCCGATATAGCAACAAGCAGCATTAATATCCACGATAATTGTTTTATTATATTCATCATATTATTTTCAATTTAAAGCAATTTGCTCAACAATCATTATTAATTATATCCCGGGTTCTGCTGCAATGCAAACTCGGTACCTGCAGTTCTGTCTATTTCCGACTGAGGAATTGGCAAGTACTTCCAGTTATCATTCCACGTGCGCACACTATTGTACTCAGGCAAGTTTTCAGTTAGAATTGAAGTATCACCCCAGCGAACTATATCCCAGAAACGCATTCCTTCACCAACAAATTCACGTCTGCGCTCAAGCTTAATGTTGTCGGCAGTTGCAGGAATTGGGTTTGAAGTTCCAAAAGCACGCTCGCGTACCATATCAAGGGCAGCTTGCGCTGTTAATGAACCTACTGGTGATTGTCCATGCATTACAATCATCTCAGCATAGTTTAACAATGTCTCTGCATAGCGGAATAATCTAAAGTTATTAGCATAATTCAAATCCACATCACCTTGCGGGTTATATCCTTGACGAGCTGCATACTTTGCCATAAAAAGCCCGGTATCCTGAAATCGCACTGAATAATTTTCCTGATCAAAACTATTTATTGAGCCTTCGCGACGACTATCACCTTCTTCAAAAATATCCCATGTTGTTTGGCGAACTGGTCCAAAACCCCATCCTCCTTTAAAATCATGCAAATTACTTCCACCTATAAGTTCACTTGGAGAAATAAATGCAGGTAGGTTTGTTCCGTAACCCTGCCATCCATTATCCCAAATTTTACCTTCAGGAAGATGATTCACTTCAAAAATTGATTCAATGCTAAATTCGTTATGATCCAACCATAGTTCTGCAAAATCATCAAATAGCTCAAACTTATTACTATTTATAATTTCTGCCATGTCGGCTGTCACCTCAGCATATCTACTTTGATCATTCTGATACATAACAACACGAGCCTTAAGCATTAATGCAGTGGCTTTGTTTATTCTGCCCAAATCACTTTCGGAAGAATTCATATCTAACCAACCATCTGTAGTTGCTATATCAAGATCTTCCATTATCTCAGCATACACCTCATCAGCAGTATACTGTCTTGTCATATATGGAGGTTCTGTTAAAGGTTCTTCAAAATAAGGAACATTTCCCCAGAATTTCCATAACCAATGAGTAAAATATGCACGAAGATAATGAGCCTCAGCCTTATATTGATTAAGTTTATCTTCATCTACATCAATTGCGTTTTCACAAGCGCTTATAGCATTATTGCTTCTTGCAATTCCTGTAAAGAAGATGCTCCACAAACCATCAAGCGATTGTTGAGGCGTAGTTGTATATAATGACAGAAGGTATAACTGATGCTGATCTCCCGCATCACCACCACCTTTAAAAATATCATCAGAGCGTAAATCCGACATCAGAGGAATACTGCTATAATTCTGATTGGCATAACTATCAAACAGCATAATCTGATATGTTGATGCAAGGTTAGCTAAAATTGCTCCCTCATATGCAGGCGCACCCGCCTCTTGTTTCTCAGTGGATGAAGCACTAAGGAAATCGTCACTACACCCGGTCACTCCTAAAATAAGGAGAGCTGTTACGAGTATATATATTGTTTTTTTCATTTGTCTGAAATATTAAGATTAGAATGTAATGTTAGCTCCAACTGAAACTGTTCTCGATTGAGGATAGATACCACGGTCGATACCAATAGTAGTGTAACCTCCCGAAGCAATTTCAGGATCAAAACCATCATAAGATGTAAATGTGAACAAGTTATCTGCCGATACATAAACTCTTAATCTCTGAACAGCAAATCTTCTGGTAACATCAGTAGGAAGAGTATAACCCAACTGAGCCGATTTAAGTCTCATATAAGATCCATCCTTCACATATAAATCAGATGAACGCCAGTTTCCATTAGGGTTGGCAGAAGTCATTCTAGGAATAGTGTTAGAAGTTCCCTCTCCATGCCAGCGATCTAAGATCCATGCAGGACGGTTATTCAAAGGAATATCACCACGTTGCGAGAAGTCGTAAACATCATTTCCAATAGTTCCCTGGAAGAAAAGATTCATATCAATTCCTCTCCAATCAGCCGACAATGTAATTCCGTATGTCCAATCAGGCATACCCTTGCCTATCTTTGTTTTATCGGCATCACTTATTACGCCATCATTATTAAGATCCACAAAACGTACATCACCAGGTAATGCTGAAGCCTGCAATTTCTCACCTTCAGCGTTCAAATAACCATCTATCTCAGCCTGGTTTTGGAAGATACCATCAGTAACAAATCCGTAGAAGTAAGGGAACACCTCACCATTCATACCTTTTACGTAACTTCCAACACCCGATGCTCCTGCACTCTCATAAATCTGTTCTCCTGTTTCGTTACCAAGGTTTATAAGTTTATTCTGTAAGTACGAAGCATTAGCCGTAATTGAATAATTAAAATCACCAACATTATTAATCCAGCCGGTTTCAAACTCAATACCCCAGTTTTCCATATCACCCACGTTTGCAATTGGGGCTCCAATACCAACATAAGATGGAATTGGTTGATACATCAACATATCTATAGTTTGTTTCTTAAAATAATCGGCTGAGAATGTAAGTGCACCTCTTAAAAAACGTGTGTCAATACCTATGTTTGTCTGCGACGACTCTTCCCATTTCACATCAGGATTAGGAATATAGCCTGGAGAACTTCCATATTGCATCTGACCTGAATTTTCGCCAACTTTACTAAGATCTTCCACAACATCATAACCACCACCAAAATAGTAGTTTTGTCCACCATCCATAAGTGAAGTATAAAGGAATTGACCAATACGGTCGTTACCATTCTTACCCCAGCTAGCACGAATCTTCATATAATCAAACCATTCTGGTCTACCATCCATAAATCCTTCGTTAGTAATATTCCATCCTAAAGAAAATGATGGAAATACACCCCATTTGTTACCTGGACCGAAAACCGAAGACCCATCTCTACGTACTGTAGCCTGAGCCATATACTTCTCGTCATAGTTATAGTCTATCCTGCCAAAATAAGAAGCTCTTGCCGAAAAGTTATAACCACCTGTACCTCCCCAAACACGTTCGTCTTTCGGGTCGGCAATTGCATAATTTATATTAGCCTTAAGAGGATCATTTTCTAATAAATCTCTATCGTTTCCTCCTAGGTTACGGTAGCTGTATTTCGATGCTGATTGTCCTAACACAAATGATAAGTTATGAACATCCTCAAAAGATTTATTGTATGAGAAGTAATTCTCCACCTGCCATGTATAACCTCTGTTCATTTCACTCTGAACGGTACTAAATTGTTGGTCCTTACCTTGTGTTGCAAGAAAATATGGGAATGAGTATGCATCATAACCCCAGAAAGCAAGATCAAAACCATAGCTACTCCTGAATTTCAATTCGGGTACTATTGTTAGTTCGGCCCAAGCTGAACCAACCAGCTTATCAGAATTGTTTAAACCAGCAGTTGGTTGATGTAACATTCCTACCGGATTAGCTATCTCTTGAAACCCAGAAGGAGGGATAGAAAATACTCTATCACCATCTCTCACTGCGTGAGGATATTGCGCTAAAATTGAAACAGCTGTCTCTTCATCAGCATAAACAGGCACAAGTGGAGAGAATGCAAGTGCACTACCCAGTATAGAACCATATTCAGAGTTAGTTTCAATTCCTGTAGATTTATCTCTCGAATAACCAACATTCACACCAAGATCGATATTATTCAGAAATGATCTATCAAGTGTCTCAAATATATTATATGTTGAGTTTGAACGTAAACTATAACGACTGTAATTAGATCTGTCGAAATTACCACCAACTATACCAGCCTGATCGAAATAACCAAAAGAAAGGAAATAGCTAGCCTTTTCTGTTCCACCCGAAACACTCACCTGATGATTCTGAACTGGTGCATTATAGTAGAAAGTTTCATCCTGCCAGTCGGTTCCGTTTCCAGCAGTAGCCATTTGATCGCTATTGAAAAGAGGAAGGTTACCATCATTCAACCTCGACTCATTCATTATAACCATATATTCGCCGGCATTCAGTATTTCTCTTTTCTTCCAAGGATTTTGCCAACCATAGCTAACATCATAATTTACTGTCGCTTGTCCTGTTGCACCTTTCTTTGTGGTAACAAGAATAACGCCGTTTGCAGCACGCGATCCATATATTGCGGCAGAAGCAGCATCTTTTAGAATCTCAACAGATGCAATATCTACAGGGTTTAGGTAGCTGATACCACCACCAACTTCCATACCATCAACTATATAAAGAGGCTCACTATTGTTAATAGTACCAATACCTCTAATCCTTACTTTGGAGTCCGACCCCGGCTGTCCCGAGCTCTGAGTAATCTGCACACCCGAAACTTTACCTTTAAGCGCATCCTCCACACGTGTGGGGCGAGTTACGTTAAGTTCCTCCGCAGATACCTGACTAATAGCGGCTGTTACAACACTCTTGCGCTGAACACCATAACCAACTACAATTAACTCATCAAGCAATTCAGTATCTTCAAAAAGCTGAACATTCAACGATGTTTGATTTGTAATTGTAAATTCCTGATCAACGTAACCGATATAAGAGAATCTTAATGAAGCACCCCTTGGAATAATCATACTATAATTACCGTTAACATCAGTCACAGTACCTATAGTTGAACCTGGTACCACAATGTTAGCACCAATAATAGGTTCTCCCATATTGTCTGTTACAGTTCCACTCAGTGTAACATTCTGTTGTTGTCCTTGAGCTGCAACGCTTGCAGCTTGTGGGTTATCAAAAACATAAATTTTGTTGTCTCTGACCTCATATCCAATATTTCTAGAAGTCAGTAACTCATTTAGAACTTGCGATAAATCTGCATCCTTTACTCTAATAGATACTTCATCGCTTAAATCCACAGCTTCCTTGCTAAAAGCCAAGGAGTAGTCTGTCTGTTCAGTTATACTTTCCAAGACAGTTCTTAAATTTTGCCCATTGAAATTCAGTGTAACTTTTTGTGCAGAGCCTATCATTGTGCTCAGCACAAAAAGCGTCATCAGAATTGTAAAGCGCTTTTT
>CAZSBA010000051.1:0-17402 GCA_964605035.1 uncultured Proteiniphilum sp.
TATATAATGAAAAAAGAGATTCATCCCGAAAATTATCGCCCGGTAGTTTTTAAAGATATGTCTAACGAAGAGATATTTATATCTCGTTCTACAGTAAATGCTAGAGAAACTATTGAAATTGATGGTGTGACATACCCATTAGTTAAACTTGAGATTACAAGCTCGTCTCATCCATTTTACACTGGTAAACAAAAACTGGTGGATACAGCCGGACGTGTAGATAAGTTTATGAGTCGTTACGGAAATCGTAACAAGAACAAATAAACCGGACAAAAGGTATTTTGAATTTAGCGGTGGTCTTTACAGATCACCGCTATTTGTTTTATACAATTTATGAATTTAGAGCAAATTTGACTATTTTTGTCTTCCTAAGACTTAAAACTCAATATTTAGAATATATTGAACAGTGAAGTCTAAATCTTTTTGTAAAGATAATAAGGATAAAATGAAAAAAATCATCCTAATAATAGTACCTCTGTTTCTTATACTTTTTACACAAACTACTAATGCACAGGTACAACTACATGATAGTGCAAGAATAAGCTTACTCACCGCTTCGCCATGGCATGGCGCAGTTTATGCTTTGTTTGGACATACGGCAATTAGAGTGCAAGATGACTCTGTTGGCGTTGACGATGTTTTTAATTATGGCTACTTCGATTCTTCTCAACCCAATTTCATGTATAATTTTGTAAGAGGTAAAACCGATTATGTACTTGGTGTTACTACTTTTAATGAATTTATATATGAATATGATTATAAGGGACAGGAAGTAACCGAACAGTTATTAAATTTAACTGTTAGCGAAAAACAACAACTTTTTAATGCTCTATATATTAATGCCCTTCCGGAAAATATGCGCTATCGATATAATTATTTTTATGATAATTGTGCAACACGTCCGCGAGATATGATAGAGGAATATTCTAATGGTACAATAATCTATCAACCTACAAGCTCATCGCAAACATTTCGCGATTTATTACATGAATGTTTAAACGATCATAAATGGACAAAGTTTGGAGTTGATCTTATGATTGGAAGTGATGCCGACAAAGAGATAGATGTCAGAGAAAAAATGTTTTTGCCTTCCTATCTTATGAAATCTTTTGATGGTGCAAGTATGGTAGTGAGCGATTCTTTGAGCCACCCTCTAGTAGCAAAATCTGAAATAATCTTAGATCTTAATTATGAGCGAAATAGCCCTGGCGAACAGACTATATTCACTCCCTTTTTAGTTGCGTTCGCGCTTTTGTTGCTATCAATTATTAT
Organism: uncultured Proteiniphilum sp.; assembly: GCA_964605035.1. Classification (GTDB taxonomy): domain Bacteria; phylum Bacteroidota; class Bacteroidia; order Bacteroidales; family Dysgonomonadaceae; genus Proteiniphilum. Next base: position 1,273 of record CAZSBA010000051.1, read on the forward strand.
TAGTCTTATACAAGCTGCAAACCTTAACAGGGTAAGACCTGCAAAGATTTACGACACTCTGCTTTTTGGAGTTGCGGGTATGGGTGGTTTAGTACTATTTACTCTGATGTATTTTTCTGAACATCCTGCCACAAACCCTAATTGGAATTTTGCATGGTTAAATATCTTTGCTCTTTTTGCAGCAATTTTATTTTGGGTTAAATCGGCAAAGAAAATCGTTTATTCATACCATTTCATTAACTTTGTGGTCATAACTCTTTTTATACTGTTATGGTGGCTAATACCACAGCAGCTTCCTATTGCAACAATACCATTCTCATTAAGTTTACTGGTGCGATCGGGTACAAATATGTTTATGCTTAGGAAAAAGAAAATAAAAAATAAACATTTCAGATCGAGCAGATATATGAAAGCGGGTTGGGGACAGTAATAAAAAGGAATTAAATACAGAAAATGATTAGAGTAATATCTTCAATAGTCGCTTTTTTATCAATTACAGCGCTCTATTCACAAAATCCCTCAGGAGAGGTACCAAAGCTGGTTGTTGGAATAACAATTGATCAGTTAAGAGGCGATTATTTAGAGATGTTTAAAGGAACTTTTGGCAACAAGGGTTTTAATCGACTGTTAAATAGCGGGTTGGTGTACAACAATGTTAATTACGATTTTCCGGATCTAGACCGGGCATCTACCATAGCAACCATATTTACAGGTGCTAACCCTTCTTATCATGGGATAGCCGCAGAAAAGAAATACTTAATCAATCAAAACCTTGAAGTATCGTCATTTATTGATGATAACTTTATGGGTAATTTTACGAATGAAAGGGTTTCTCCCCTTGCAATAAAGGTTTCTACAATTGCAGATGAACTAAAAATTGCATCAGGTGGACAGTCGGATATTTTTGCTTTTGCTCCCGATGTATCTCAGGCTCTTGCATCAGGAGGACATGCAGCAAGTGGTGCATATTGGATTGAAGACGAAGATGCTAAATGGGCAACTACAACATTCTACAAAACACGTCAACCGGTTGTTGATCAGCATAACCGTAGCCAACAATCGCTAACTTATACTATAAACAGTGAATCATGGAGACCAGCATTAGATGTAGAAAAATATAACGCTTTTCCTTACACTAAAAACAGATATAATTTTCAGCATTTCTTTACCAACAACAAAAAAGATAATGTAAGGAAATTTAAGGAGTCGCCTTTAATTAATAAAGAGGTTAACGACATTGCAATAAAAGTTCTGGAGACAAATTCACTCGGAACACGTATGAATCCCGATTTTTTAGCACTTACCTTTTATGCCGGTAACTACTCCGAAGCGCTAGATAAAAATTACTCAGTAGAGATTCAGGATACATACCACAGACTTGATAAAGAACTGGCTAGACTGCTAGATGCAATTGATGCATCGGTTGGACTGGAAAACACACTAATATTTGTTGTTTCTACAGGTTATTTTATTGAGTATGAAGTTATTCCAGAAGGAATGGTTACGTCTGGTGGAATTTTTTATCCCGATAGAAGTCAGGCTCTACTTAATATGTATTTAATGGCTACCTACGGAAGGCAGCAATGGATAAAGAAATATTATAACAGACAATTCTTTTTCGACAGGAAATTATTGGAGGATAACAAAATAGACCTAAGCGAGTTTCAGAGTAACGCTGCAGAGTTTCTTGTACAGTCGGCAGGTATTCAAGATGTAATCACTTCACATCAAATACTTCACGGTGCATATAACAACACAGTTCAATACTATAGAAATGGTTACGTTAAAGGTATTTCGGGAGACCTTATCCTTGAACTACAACCCGGATGGAATATAAAAGAACCAGATAGCAACAACACACAAAGGGTAAATAATAATGCTATAGCTTCGCCGGTAATATTTTTTGGTAGAGATATTCAACCACAAAAAGTTAATCGCACTATTAAAGCTACAGATATTGCACCTAGTGTTTCTTACAGACTCCGAATTCGTGCACCCAATGCAGCTGATGGAGAAATACTTGAGGAATTGTTTTAATTAAAAGAAACACACAAATATTCAAAACAATATTTTATGCTTAATTTTAAGGATGTTAGACTTACATCTTTGTTTGTTAAGTTGAGCTAAATACAACAAAAAGAAAAAATATAATTATATAACAATGGGATTAAATAATATTATATCAAAATTGTTTGGTAATAAAGCACAGAGAGACCTGAACGAGGTTAATCCTACCGTGAAAAAGGTTAAGGAGGCTTATACCGAAATTGAAAAACTGACTAATGATGAACTTCGTGTTAGAACAAAAGAGTTGGAAAAACAGATCTCTGATTATGTTGCTGTTGAAAAGGAGCAGATAAGTCAGTTAAAAGCTGATATGGAGAACGTTGAGCTAGATAAGAGGGAAGATATATGGAGTCAGATTGATAAGATTGAAAAAGATATAACTGAAAAATATGAGCAGATTCTAGGAGACTTGCTACCGGTGGCTTTCTCTATTATGAAAGATACAGCACGACGATTCACAGAAAATGAAGAGATTGTGGTTACTGCAACCGACTTCGATCGTGACTTAGCTGCTAAACATGACTTTGTGCATATTGATGGAGAAAAAGCTATCTACAAGAAACGATGGCTTGCTGGCGGTAATGAAGTTAGCTGGGATATGATTCATTATGATGTACAACTTTTTGGTGGTGTTGTGCTACATAGAGGTAAGATTGCTGAGATGGCAACAGGTGAGGGTAAGACTTTGGTAGCTACGCTGCCGGTATTTCTTAATGCTCTTACTCACGAAGGTGTGCATATTGTAACAGTGAATGATTACCTGGCAAAACGTGACTCTGAATGGATGGGACCTATGTACATGTTTCATGGTCTGTCAGTTGACTGTATAGATAGGCATGAGCCAAACTCTGAATCGAGACGAAAAGCTTATGAGGCTGATATAACATTTGGAACTAATAACGAATTTGGTTTTGATTATTTACGTGACAACATGGCCGTCTCTCCTAAAGATTTGGTTCAACGTAAGCATAACTTTGCAATAGTTGATGAGGTTGACTCGGTTTTAATTGATGATGCTCGTACTCCTTTAATTATTTCAGGACCGGTGCCAAAAGGAGACGATCAGCTTTATGATCAGTTTCGTCCGCGTGTTGAATTGATTGTTAAAGCACAACGAGATCTTACCACTAGCCTTTTGGCTGAAGCAAAAACAAAAATGGCTTCTTCAGACCCTAAGGTACAAGAAGAGGGTTCACTTTTGTTATTCCGTTCGTATAAAGGTATGCCCAAATATAAACCACTTATAAAATATTTAAGTGAGCAGGGCATTAGGGCTTCGATGCTGAAAACAGAGGCTTTTTATATGCAAGAGCAGAGTCGAAATATGCATGTAGCTACCGACCCTCTTTATTTTGTAATTGATGAAAAACAGCATAGTATAGATCTTACCGATAAAGGTATTGACTTGCTGACGGGGAATTCTGACGACCCTGATTTTTTTATTCTGCCGGATATTGCTTCTCAACTGTCTGAGTTAGAAAATACTGATTTAAATGATGAGGAAAAAGCGACTAAAAAAGATGAACTTCTTCAGAGCTATGCAATTAAATCTGAGCGTGTTCACACAATAAACCAATTACTTAAGGCCTATACTTTATTTGAAAAAGATGATGAATATGTTGTGATTGACAATAAGGTGAAGATTGTTGATGAACAAACTGGTCGTGTTATGGAAGGAAGACGTTATTCCGATGGACTACACCAGGCAATTGAAGCAAAAGAAAGGGTAAAGGTTGAAGCTGCAACTCAGACATTTGCAACAATTACTCTTCAGAACTTCTTTAGGATGTATAGTAAGCTTGCAGGTATGACAGGTACGGCTGAAACCGAAGCAGGAGAATTCTGGGATATTTATAAGCTTGATGTTGTGGTTATTCCCACAAATAGACCTATAGTACGCGACGACCAAAACGACCGTATTTACAAAACAAAGCGCGAAAAGTATAATGCTGTTATTGTAGAGATTGAAGATTTAGTATCGAAAGGGCGTCCGGTTCTTGTTGGTACCACTTCTGTTGAAATTTCTGAATTACTAAGCAGAATGCTTACGCTACGCAAGATAAAGCATAATGTTTTGAATGCCAAGCTGCACCAAAGAGAAGCGGATATTGTTGCAAATGCCGGTCAAAGTGGTGTTGTAACAATTGCTACTAATATGGCTGGTAGGGGTACCGACATTAAGCTACCTCCTGAAGTGAAAAAAGCGGGTGGTTTAGCAATTATTGGTACCGAACGACATGAATCGCGTCGTGTTGACCGTCAGCTGCGAGGTAGAGCAGGAAGACAGGGAGATCCTGGTTCATCTGTATTCTATGTATCACTTGAAGATGATCTTATGAGGCTGTTTGCTACTGAGAAAATAGCAGGGCTGATGGATAGAATGGGATTTGAAGAAGGTGATGTGCTTGAGCATAGCATGTTAAGCAAATCTGTTGAACGTGCTCAAAAGAAAGTAGAAGAGAATAACTTCGGTATTCGTAAGAGACTACTTGAATATGACGACGTTATGAACTCTCAGCGTGAAGTTATCTACAAACGTCGTAAACATGCCCTTATGGGAGAACGTATCGACAATGATGTTGCTAACATGATTTCCGACACATCAAAAAATATCGTGGAGATGTATGAGGATGATTATGAAAACATGAAACTTGAGCTTCTTCGTGTTATGGCATTAGAGATTCCTTTTAAAGAAGAGGATATGAAGAAATTGCGAACTAACGACATGATTGAGGCAGTAAAAGGAAAAGCATTTGAGACATTTAAACGTAAAACAGATCGTCTGGCAGAGATAGCTCAACCTGTGATAACTCAGGTATATGAGAAACAGGGAGCAATGTATGAGAACATATTAATTCCTATTACCGATGGAAAGAGAGTTTATAATATATCTTGCAATTTGAAGGAGGCGTATGAAACAGGCTCTAAAACGCTTGTAAGAGCTTTCGAAAAATCTATTTTATTACATACTATTGACGAGGACTGGAAAGAGCATTTACGTGAAATGGATGAACTGCGTCATTCAGTTCAAACAGCCAGTTATGAGCAAAAAGATCCGCTTCTGATTTATAAGCTAGAGTCGTTTAACCTCTTTGGAACAATGATAAATGAGATAAACTCTAAATCAGTTTCGATATTAATGAGAGGACAAATTCCGGTGCAGGATCCATCATCCGTAAGACAGGCTGCTCCAGAACAAAAAACCGATTATAGTAAATATAAAACTCAAAAAGATGAATCGGGCGGATTAGCTCCAGCTGAAGGTAGTAACGCCGATCCTAATGTTCAACAGCGTCAGAAACAAAAACTTGAACCTATTAGAGTTGAGAAAAAGGTTGGTAGAAACGAACCTTGCCCATGTGGAAGTGGTAAAAAGTTCAAGAATTGTCACGGTCAATAAAATGATTTAAAAATTTAAGACAGGCGCTAATTTAGTGCCTGTTTTTTTTGTTAAAATCAAAGAAAAGTAGTACTTTAGTCTAATTAAAGTGAGAGTAGCACCAAATAGCTACTCTATTGAATTATAACTACATACAAAGATAATTTTTCTAACGAAAAATCACAATTTAAATATGGTTGATCAGGAAGACAGAATCATCAAGATTAATATCGAAGATGAAATGAAATCATCGTACATCGATTACTCGATGTCAGTAATTGTTTCACGTGCTTTGCCGGATGTGCGCGATGGCTTTAAGCCGGTGCACAGAAGAATACTATTTGGAATGTCGGGTTTGAACAATACTCACGATAAACCACATAAAAAATCTGCTAGAATTGTTGGTGAGGTATTAGGTAAGTATCACCCTCATGGCGATTCTTCTGTATATAATGCTATGGTAAGGCTGGCTCAACAATGGAGTATGAGATATATACTTGTTGATGGTCAGGGTAATATGGGTAGTGTTGACGGAGATAGCCCCGCAGCCATGCGTTACACCGAAGCAAGGTTAAATAGACTTGCAGAAGAGATGTTGCGCGACATTGAAAAAGAAACTGTTGATTATCAACAAAACTTCGACGATACTCTGGACGAACCAACAGTTCTTCCAACAAGAATTCCTAACCTACTGATGAATGGCTCTTCGGGAATTGCTGTGGGTATGGCAACTAATATGGCTCCACACAACCTTACAGAATGTATCAACGGAATTATAGCTTATATCGATAACAGAGATATTGATATAAAAGGATTAATGGAACATATAAAAGCACCCGATTTCCCAACAGGATCTTACATCTATGGTTACAAAGGTGTTGAAGATGCTTTTGAGACAGGAAGAGGTAGAATTGTAATGCGTGGGAAGGCTGAGATAGAATCGAATGGATCTCATGATAAAATTATAATTTCTGAAATACCATACCTAGTTAATAAAGCAGGGCTTATTAAACATATTGCCGACCTGGTTACGGAAAAAAGAATTGATGGAATATCAAACATAAATGATGAATCAGACAGACGGGGTATGCGTATTGTTGTGGACATTAAGCGCGATGGAAATGCAAATGTTATTCTAAATAAACTTTATAAGCTTTCTGCTCTAGAATCATCTTTTAGTGTTAATAATATTGCACTTGTAAATGGTAGACCTGTTTTACTTAATCTTAAACAACTAATTGAGCATTTTGTAGATCACCGTCACGTTGTTGTAACTCGAAGAACTAAATATGAGCTACGCAAAGCTGAGGAAAGAGCCCATATTCTTGAAGGATTGATTATTGCTTCAGATAATATTGACGAGGTAATTGCAATAATAAGAGGGTCGTCTAATCCTCAAGCTGCAATTCAGGGCTTGATTGAAAGATTTGAACTATCTGAAATACAGGCTCGTGCAATTGTTGAGATGAGATTGAGACAATTAACTGGTCTTGAGCAGGATAAACTGCGTGGTGAGTATGATGACATTCAAAAACTTATTGCCCGCTTAAATGAAATACTAAATAATGAAGATGTATTGATGGGCGTTATAAAGGATGAATTACTCGAGATTAAGGAAAAATATGGTGATGAGCGTCGCTCTGAAATCATTTTTGCGGCTGAGGATATGAATCCTGAGGACTTCTATTCAGATGATGATATGGTTATTACTATATCTCATATGGGTTATATTAAACGTACCCCACTAGCAGAATTCCATACTCAGAACAGAGGCGGGGTGGGAGCAAGAGGAACTGAAACTCGTGAAGAGGATTTTGTTGAATATATATATCCTGCAACTATGCACAATTATATGCTTCTGTTTACTCAAAAAGGTAAATGTTATTGGTTGCATGTTTATGAACTTCCTGAAGGCTCTAAGAATTCAAAAGGAAGGGCTATTCAGAACTTGCTGAATATCGACCCAGATGATTCAGTTACTGCATTTGTGCGAGTGGATAATTTAACTGACACAGAATATATTAATTCTAAATATTTAGTTTTCTGTACCGAAAAAGGTGTTATTAAGAAAACATCTCTTGAAGCTTATTCTAGACCTAGACAAAATGGTGTTAACGCAATAACTATAAGAGAAGACGATCAGGTTATTTCTGTTAGATTAACCGACGGTAAACAACATATCATCTTAGCAAATAAAAATGGACGTGCGATAAGATTTGACGAAAATGATGTTAGACCAATGGGACGCACAGCCACTGGTGTTAGAGGTATGACTTTGGATGAGGATGGAGAAGACAAAGTAATAGGAATGATTTGTATGACACCGGAATCTGAAGATACAATACTTGTGGTTTCAGAACAGGGTTACGGTAAAAGAACTTTGTTAAATGACGAGGATGGTGAACCTGTATATCGTATCACACGCAGGGGGGGTAAAGGTGTTAAGACATTAAATATTACTGATAAAACTGGTAAACTTATAGCTATCAAAAGTGTTACAGATGAGAATGATTTAATGATTATTAACAAGTCTGGTATTACTATTAGAATGAAAATTTCCGACCTTCGTATTATGGGACGTGCTACTCAGGGTGTTCGTCTTATTAACTTAGAAAAACGAAATGATGTAATCGCATCGGTTTGTAAAGTTGATTCGGCAGATGAAGAGATCGAAAATTTTATTATAGAAGAAGATGATTCGAATATCGATTTATCGTTACCAGATGACGGAATTGAAGAGATTGAGAGCATTGATTAAACTTTTTCTATAATATTAGTCTTAACAGATAGAAACAATATATCTAGATATATTACATAAACACAAAAATATGAACATAATGAGAAAAATCCTATTCCTTACTATGATTGCTGTTTTTTCCGCAGGATCTATTTTTGCGCAAAGCTCAGCCCTTAGAGATGCAAAAAGATCATTAGGAAGAAATGATCTTAATGAAGCTAGAACATTAATAAAGCAGGCATCAGAGCATGCTGATACTTCAAGTGACCCTGAAACATGGAAAATCATGGGTGATATTGGCAACAAAGCCTTTGATAATGAAAGAACTAAAGCTATGTTAGGTCAGAATGCAAATGATAAAGTCATGTATGACGGATTAATGGAATCTTATCAACCTTATCTAAAATCGGACTCTCTGGCTGAACTTCCAGACAACAGAGGACGTATTAGAAATAGAGTACGTAAAGATATATCGTCTATTCTTAGAGCTAATCATCCTTTTTACATAAATGGAGGCGTTTATTACAATGAACAGAATGATTTTGCTAAAGCAGCTGACTTCTTTGAAGTTTATTGGAACATTCCAACATTACCGATGTTTAAAGATGATAATGAAGCTTTTGTTATAGATAGTACATATCAGACAATTAAATACTATGCTATTATAACAGCTATTCAGGCTCAACAACATGAAAGAGCATTAAAAATGCTTGAAAGAGCTGCTAATGAACCATTTATTGAAAATAGTGCATATCAGGAAAGTGATATATATGAATTAATGGCAAGTGAGTATATCAATTTGGACGACTCTGTTAAATATATAGAAACTCTTCATTTAGGAGCAGAAAAATTTCCAGAGAGTAAATATTTTATACCTAACTTGGTTAATGTATTTATACGCAATGGAGAGACAGATGAAGCACTTGCATATTTAGATCAAGCAATTTTAAATGACCCAACTAACGCTTGTGATTTAAATAGTGTAAAAGGGGCACTTTTATCAGAACAAGGAGATTACGAAAGTGCAGAAGCTGAATATAATAAAGCTCTAGTACAAGATCCTAATTGCGAAAGAGCACTGGAGGCATTGGCTGTTAATTTTATTCTTCAAGCTCAAAATCTGAAAGATGAAACTATGAACCTGACAGATAGACAACAACAGCTACAGAATGATAAGAAAACTGTAGAAATGTATCAAAAATCACTAGCTCCATTAGAAAAATTCAGAGAACTACTAGTTGAAAGAGAAGCTAGCGATTCTGAAATTCAATCGGCATTGCTTAAACTTAGAAATGTATATTATAATTTAAGTAATATGGGTGTTGATAAATCTGCAGAACTTGAAGAAATTGAAGCTGTATTGGATTTGAACTAAATTGTATAAAAAAAGATAGAGAAGGGTGATACTTAATTGTGTCACTCTTTTTTTGTTTTGATATTAAGAGACACCTATTAAACATAATAGTTATTATAGGACTTTTGCTTACTTAAAATTCATGGAGATAAATTCATTCATTTTTATTACTTTTGTACTCGTATAGACTTAAGAGTAATAAATAAAGATACTAAAAATATCTGGTTATAAATATTATTCTGAAATTATTCAATTAATCACTCATGACAAATAATCAACGATACAACCAACGTGGTGTTTCTGCTACAAAGGAGGATGTGCATAACGCAATAAAAAATATAGACAAAGGTCTATATCCAAATGCTTTCTGTAAAATAATACCAGACTATTTAGGTAATGATTCGGAATATTGTAATATAATGCATGCTGATGGCGCTGGAACTAAATCTTCCCTAGCATACGTTTATTGGCGCGAAACTGGTGATTTGTCTGTCTGGAAAGGAATTGCACAAGATGCATTGATAATGAATGTAGATGATCTTTTATGTGTAGGTGCAACTGATAATATTTTAGTGTCATCGACCATCGGTAGAAATAAGAATTTAATACCTGGTGAAGTTATTTCTACAATAATAAACAGCACAAACGAATTATGTGAGGAGTTGTCTGAACTAGGTGTAAATCTATATCCAACAGGCGGTGAAACAGCTGATGTTGGTGATATTGTCAGAACAATAATTGTTGATAGCACAGTTACATGCAGAATGAAAAGATCGGATGTGATTGATAATGCAAATATTCAGGCGGGTGATGTTATTGTAGGACTTTCTTCTTCCGGTAAGGCTAGTTACGAAAAATACTACAATGGAGGTATGGGAAGCAACGGACTTACGTCTGCAAGACATGATGTATTCGATAATTATCTTGCACAAAAGTATCCTGAAAGTTACGATAATTCGATACCTAATGATTTAATATATTCGGGAGGTATGAAACTTACTGATGAAATAGAGAATTTAGGTATTGATGCTGGGAAACTGGTTTTATCTCCAACTCGTACATATGCTCCTATTATATTAAATATAATAAAAAATTTAAAGGGAAAGATTAATGGAATGGTACATTGCTCTGGTGGTGCGCAAACAAAGATTTTGCATTTTCTTGGAGATGGACTTAACGTTGTGAAAAACAACCTATTCCCTACTCCACCCCTGTTTGAATTAATTCAGAATCAATCTAATACGGGTTGGGATGAGATGTATAAGGTTTTTAATATGGGCCACAGGATGGAGTTATATTTACCCGAAAAGTATGCAAATGAAGTGATTGACATTTCTCGCTCCTTTAATGTAGATGCACAGTTAATTGGATATGTAGAAAAATCAGATAATAGAGGTTTAGTAATCGAAAGTAAATACGGTAAATATTTCTACAAATAGCTTCAAGTAATATCAAATTATTTTAATTAATAAAACAACACAATAAACTACAAATAAACTCTTTATGTCAGAGAATCAAACATTATTAGATAAATTACAGCATCTTGTAACCCGATTTCAAGAAGTGGGAACATTGATAACAGACCCTGAAGTTATTTCGGATATGGATAGGTATGTGAAACTGAACAAAGAGTACAGCGAACTAGAGAAGATTGTAGGGGTGCGTAATGAGTATAAATCTGCATTAGACTCTATTGCAGAAGCTAAAAACATACTTGAAAATGAATCGGACTCTGATTTAAGACAATTGGCAAATGAAGAAATCTCTATAAATAGTGCCATAATTCCTGAATTGGAAGAAAAAATAAAACTATTGCTAATACCTACGGATCCTGAAGATGCAAAGAATGTAATAATGGAAATTAGAGCAGGAACAGGTGGTGATGAAGCTTCTATTTTCGCCGGTGACCTATATAAAATGTACGTAAAATACTGCGAAAGTAAAGGTTGGAAAACAGAAATAACTAGTTTAACAGAGGGTACTTCTGGAGGATATAAAGAAATTATATTTACTGTTACAGGGAATGATGTGTATGGTACTCTTAAATATGAGTCGGGAGTTCACAGAGTACAAAGGGTACCTCAAACAGAAACTCAAGGACGCGTACATACTTCAGCTGCAACTGTTGCAGTTCTTCCGGAAGCAGAGGAGTTTGATTTAGAATTAAATCCTGCAGATATTGATTTTCACACAGCACGATCGAGCGGTGCTGGAGGTCAGAATGTAAATAAAGTAGAGACAAAGGTTCAGTTAACGCATAAGCCTTCTGGTATTGTTGTTATATGTCAACAGGCTCGTTCGCAATTGCAAAACAGAGAACTTGCAATGCAGATGTTACGTTCTAAATTATATGATATAGAGCTTTCTAAAAGGCAAGGTGACATTGCATCAAGAAGAAAAACTATGGTATCAACAGGTGATAGATCGGCCAAAATACGTACTTACAACTATCCACAGGGGCGTATAACTGATCACCGTATAAACTATACTATATATAACCTTTCTGGATTTATGGATGGAGATATTCAATCTGTAATTGATAACTTAATGGTGAGTGAAAACGCCGAAAGGATGAAAGAGGCAGAATTGTAAATAAGTAGCAGGATATATTTGATTTTATAAGTAAAATGAACAAAGAACAGATTTTTGAACAGATTAAAAAAAAGGAGTCATTTCTATGCGTTGGTCTAGATACAGACATTAAAAAAATACCTGAGCATTTACATGACTACGAGGATCCGATCTATGAATTTAATAAAGCAATAATCGATGCCACACAGCAATACTGCATTGCTTTTAAACCAAATTTAGCGTTTTATGAAACTGAAGGAGTGGATGGATGGAAATCATTTGAAAAAACTGTTGCATACATTAAACAGAGATACCCTGAACAATTTGTAATAGCCGATGCAAAGCGAGGTGATATTGGTAATACAAGTGAAATGTATGCACGCTCATTTTTCGGTGGATTAAAGTTAGACGCAGTAACAGTAGCTCCATATATGGGAGAAGATAGTGTAAAGCCATTTCTAATATATCCTAATAAATGGGTTATATTACTAGCATTGACAAGTAATAAAGGATCGGCTGATTTTCAATTGGTTAAAGATGAATATGGAGAAAGGCTTTTTGAGAAAGTACTTCGAATATCACAATCTTGGGCTAACGATAATGAGATGATGTATGTTGTAGGGGCTACTCAAGGTGAACTTTTTAAAGATGTAAGAAAGATAGTACCAAATCATTTCTTACTAGTACCTGGTGTTGGTGCACAGGGAGGCTCACTTGAGGAGGTGTGTAAAAATGGCATGAATAGCAATTGTGGGTTGTTAGTAAATTCTTCTAGAGGAATAATTTATGTTGATAACAGTGAAAGTTATGCACGTTTTGCAGGTGATGAAGCTAAAAAATTGCAATTAGAAATGAAAGAAATGCTGAGAAAGTATCTTAAATAAAAAATGTACTTTGCATTATAAACATTAACATTCAAATTTTAGTTATAGAATGCATAAAAACAGTTATAAAAAAAAGTTTTAATAAAATGAATATAAATATATCACCAAACCAATTGAATGAAAAAGTTATTAGAATAGTTGCTTTTCTGGTTATAATAGCCACCTTGGTCACATTAGCGTTCAACTGGATATTCATGGCAATATTTCTAACTCTAGATTTTGCACTTAGGTCATTTACAAAAATTACTTCTCCACTAGCATATATTGCGAAAAGAGTTTCTAAATTATTTAAATTAAAACCAAAACCCATATTTGCTCCTCCTAAGAAGTTTGCTGCTACATTAGGTTTTATTTTTTCTCTTTTGATTGCAATATTTTTATACTTTAATTTACTCATACCCGCTTATTTAATTGGATTCATATTAATTTTATGCGCTACACTTGAATCTGCATTTAATATTTGTTTGGGTTGCTATGTATATAACTGGATTGTAGCACCTTTTAGCAAGACGAATAAAGTTTGATAAAATCAATCTAAATGAGAAGAGAAAATTAAAATGAAACGCAAAATTATTAATGATCCTGTATTCGGATTTATCAATATAAATAATGATTTCCTATATAATCTAATACAACATCCCTACCTCCAAAGATTGAATCGTATCAGACAACTTGGACTTGCAGCATTTGTATACCCGGGAGCACAGCATACTAGATTTCATCATTCAATTGGGGCTATGTCTTTGATGAATGAGGCATTGAGAACACTTAAAGAAAAAGGACATGATATAACTCAAAATGAGTTAGATGGAGCAATGGCTGCAATTTTGATGCATGATATAGGACATGGACCATTTTCACATGTTTTGGAAAATACACTAGTAAAGAATATACATCATGAAGAAATTTCCCTATTGATGATGTATCAAATGAATGAAGAGTTTGACGGAGCACTGCAAAAAGCAATAGATATTTTTACTGACAATCATCCCAAAAGATTCCTTCACCAACTAGTTAGTAGCCAGTTAGACGTAGATCGACTTGATTATTTACGACGTGATAGTTTTTTTACTGGTGTGGTTGAAGGAAATATTGGATCGGCAAGAATTATAAAAATGTTAGATGTAAAAGACGATAGGTTGGTGGTTGAGTCTAAAGGGATTAATTCTATTGAGAACTTTTTAATGTCGAGAAGACTAATGTATTGGCAAGTTTATCTACACAAGACAGCTATGGCAGCCGAGAAAATGTTGGTGAATACATTAACTCGTGCTAAGGAATTATCTAATGCTGGAGAAAAATTATTTGCCTCCCCTGCCCTAGCCTATTTCTTAAATACTGAAACAAAATTGGACGACTTTAAAAATAACGGCATAGCATTACAGCATTTTGCTAACCTTGATGATAATGACATTTGGTCTGCACTTAAAGTTTGGGCATCACATGAAGATAAAGTGTTATCTATTCTAAGTGAGGGAATGGTAAATAGAAAGCTTTTTAAAATTGAAATTACAGATAGCAGGATACTTGATGAGAATATTGAGAAAGTACTTGAAAATTTCATAAACAAATTTGGCATAAATAAAACTGAAGCATCTTATTTTATTTCATCTGATGTTTTTACTACAGATATGTACAGTGAAAAAGATGATAGTATTGATATTTTGTATAAAAATGGACGCATAAAAGATATTTCTGAAGCATCTGATATGCTTAATATTGACCTTCTTTCAAAAAAGGTCGTAAAACATTATTTTGCTTACCTACGAACTTAAATATCATCTTTAGCAGTAGGTACAATAAACCACACTACAATTGCACCTATTAACCCAAGAGAAAGTATCAGTATTCTGAGCGGTATTATTTTTATAATTATAAATGAAGATATGCAAACCATTGTCCACATAAATACAATTATCCCTATCTTCCCTTTCCTGGTAACCCCTTGACGTTTATTGTAATACCTAATTCTAGGGCCTAGTATTCTATTATTCAGCAACCAGTTATATAGTTTTTTGGAACTCTTTGCATACAGATAAGCTGATAGAAGCGCAAATGGAGTTGTTGGTAGCCCTGGCAGTATAATTCCTAGAATAGCAAGTGCAAATGACAAAGTGCCACCAATAATATACAAAACTCGCGCTATACGACTTTTTTTTAAAGCAATGTCATTTTTCTCTATTGAAACTGTGATTTCTCTTATTTCATCCATTGAAAATAGTATATTAAAATTAAGCAGTACAAAGTTAATTAAATAATCACACCATTCAATTTTGGGCATTCATCAAATTCTGTTATCTTTGCAGAGTTGTTAAGGTTATAAAAAACTGCGATTTAGCATATGAATTCTATACAAACAGATAAAAAAAAGATTCGCCTTCTATTCGTTTGCCTTGGTAATATTTGTCGCTCACCGGCTGCCGAGGGTATAATGAAAAGAATTGTGGATAAAAATGAATTACAGGATATCATTGAAGTTGATTCCGCTGGCACTTCTGGTTGGCATGAAGGTGATTTACCTGATGAGCGTATGAGAGTGCATGGTGATGCAAGAGGGTATGACTTTTCAAGTAAAGCAAGAAAATTCAGGAAAACTGATTTTGATCAATTCGACTATATTATAGTTATGGATGATGACAACTATAATAATGTGAAATCATTAGCGAGCAGTAGCGAGCAAGTCAAGAAAATTAGAATGATGACTGAGTTCCTTGTTCAAAATGCACATCACAAATATATACCTGATCCCTACTATGGAGATAGTTCTGGATTTGAATTAGTTCTTGATTTACTGGAAGATGCAAACGAAGGTTTACTTCAAGCTATTAAGAAAAAATATTCGCTTTAGTATCTAGATAGGTGCAATAGCATTTTAATGCTAAATATAATTTATTATTAGCAGCTTAGTAATAAAAGTAAAAAAAGACGGTTGAATAATACAACCGTCTTTTTTTGATGTCTTAATGTGTAACTTTTGGATCAAGTTTTCCAGCTAATTCTATCATTTCTTCAACTTGACTTAGCGAAGGTAAACGTCTTACTAGCTTTTTTTCTTCGTTTACTTCGCCGATCTTTGAATAAAGATTTTCGGCATTTCTATTTCGAAGTTCTTTAACTGTGTCTACTCCAGCAGCTTCT
>CAZSBA010000052.1:0-16888 GCA_964605035.1 uncultured Proteiniphilum sp.
ACTTTATAGCCATATCAAAATCTACATCATCATCAATATATAAGAAGTTATTTCCTCTTCCACTTACAATAACTGGGACTGATGAGTTTTGAAGTACAAAATTAATAAGCCCCTCGCCACCTCTTGGAATTATCAGGTCGATATCTCTATTGTTTTCCTTTATCAGTTGTTGAGTCTGCGAGTGAGAAAGTATAAGGTATTCTACTAAAGATTTGTCTGCTCCACATAGAGTTAGAGCTTCCTGCCATAAGTCAGTAAGAAGCAAGTTTGTGTTTAATGACTCTTTCCCTCCTTTTAGCAATATTCTATTTCCAGCTTTAAATGCAGTTGCAGCAGCCTCTACCGTAACATCTGGACGAGATTCGTATATAATTAAGATAGTGCCAAAGGGTACTGTTTTATTTATAATATGTAACCCGTCTTCTCTAACATAATTATATAGCTCTTTACCTACTGGATCTGACTGATGGGTCACCTCATCAAGAGATTTAATCATTCCATCAATCTTAATATTATCAACTTTAAGTCTATCCATCATTGAATCGTCCATATCCGGATAAGACTTAATATCTTTAATGTTGGCTTCAATAATTCGATTCCGGTTTTTATGAAGTAAACCAGATAGAGTTGCTAATACTCTGTTTTTTAGTTTTAGTTCCATAATTATGTGAAAATGAAATAAAATTGACGTCAAAGTTAGCAATTTATTCTTATTTCGAAGTTAAAACTTATGGTTTGGCGAATATTGATTTATGATTTCATATAATTATCATACATATATTTTAATTTTAGCTCTTTAAAGTTATTGATAATTTATATGTATGCCTATTAAACCGTTGATAATAAATAAAGTCCAAATCCAGATGAAAAACAAAGAATCATATAATCAATCTTTTAAAACGCTATTCCATAATCTTATTCCTTATGTTAAACCCTACAAAGGAATGATAGGTGGAACACTCTTTCTTACCCTGATAGGTTCATTTGCTGCTCAGGTAAATCCAATATTGGTAAACGAAACAGTAACACGTGTTGAAGAATTACTAAAACAGCCTAATCCATTCGAAAATGGTATGCAGTTGTTGTTTTTTATAACACTAATAATGTTTGCAAACGAGTTATTGAACATTGGAATTCAGTTTGGTCAAAAGTATTTTGGAGAAAAAATTAGAATTCGAGTAGGAAGCGATCTCTCTCAAGCAGCAGTGGACAAGCTTCTGCAATATAAAATGTCTTTTTATTCAGAGCCAAATAATCAAACCGGAATGCTTCAAACCCGTATAAATAGGGGTGTAGAGAGCCTTATACGATTAGTTCAGAACTTCTTTTTAGATATACTACCACTATTTTCTACTGCAATTATAGCATTGGTTGTAATGTATAATGCCAACCTGTATGTAGGGTTGTTGGCAACTATAATTGTACCTTCTTATTTCTTTGTGAGTCAAAAACAGGCGGGGCGTTTAAAGGGTTGGCGAATGGAGTTAAGGGGGCAACGTGAACGCAAAAATCATGGCCTTATAAATATCATCGATTCAATTACAGTAATAAAAAGTTTTGTGAAGGAAAAACATGAGGGAGAAAAACAATACGAGGTGCAAATGGAGATGCTTAATAATCAGCTTCAAACGAGAAAAACAAGTTATGTTTACGAAAGTCTTAAAAGTTTTATTCAGCAAATTGGGATAGTTTTAATTATTATTCTAACTGTTTTTCTTGTTCTTAACGGTCAGATGGGTATTGGAGCAATAATGATGCATATCATGCTTTTCAGAAACGTATCTGCACCTATTGGCCAATTGCATAGAATTTACGACCAGATTAATGATGCACTTATTTATGCCGATGGATTCTTTGAGGTATTGGACAACGATGAGGCTATAGAGTTTGGAGGAAAACTCAAAGCCGAAAATGTAAAAGGTTCATTTGAAATAAGTAATCTTTATTTTACATATCCAAATGGAAAAAAGGCTTTAAATAATATCAATTTGGGAATAAAAAGCGGTAAGACCACTGCAATTGTGGGACTAAGTGGAGCAGGGAAAAGTACACTTATTAATCTACTATCAAAATTTTATAAACCCGATTATGGCATGATTTCTCTAGATGGAATAGATCTTGAAGAATACGAAAATGGTTCTTTGAGAAATAATATAGGACTAGTACTACAGAAGAATCATATTTTCAAAGGTTCTATATATGAAAATATAAGCTACGGTAAAAGCAACGCTACTTTTGAGGAGGTAGTTGAAGCTTCCAGAAAAGCATACCTGCACGAACAGGTATTATCTCTTCCCGATGAGTATAAATCAGATGCTTCAAATTTAAGCGGAGGTCAGCAACAACGTATCGCTATTGCGCGACTGTTTTTAAAAGACCCTCCAATTATTTTCTTAGATGAGCCCACAGCAAGTCTAGATGCTATTGCTACAGAGCATATTAAGTTAAGTCTAGATGCAATAAAAGAAAATCGTACAGTAGTAATAATATCTCATTCACTTTCACAGATTGTTGATGCAGATCTTATACATGTTTTAAAAGAAGGAGAGCTTGTTGAAACTGGTTATCATGAAGAACTATACAGATTAGGAGGGGAGTATAGAAAGATATTTGATGCTTCTGCTCGTAGCCTAAATCTTAATAAGATGATTGATACGTTTGCAGTTTAATTTATTTTACTGTAGATATAAAACTCATATGTTTTAATAGTTGAAAGTTACAGAGGATTTATATTGAATCTCACTCCACCGTAATAATGTCTAGGTAAACCAGGATAATAATATCTTGGTTCAGCATTTCCAAAAGCAACTGCATTTACTGTAAGCATTGGAGAGTAGTGAATGTCAATTAAATTATTTATCCCGACAAAGAATTCAAAATAGCCAAATTGTGAATTGGATAAACGGTAAGATGCTCTTAGGTTGGATATAAAATAGCTGTCATTTTTTATTGTGTTTGCATCATCAATATACTGATTTCCTACAAATTGAAATTGAGCATCCAGATTCAATCGATTTACTGGTTGCCACTTAAAAAATGCTTGGCCCACATGACTTGGTATTCCAGGGAGCTGCTTTCCGTTAAACACCTGTTCATTATCTATAAAATCAACAAATTTATTACTAGACCATGTGTAGTTGGCGTTCACGTGCATACTACCAGGAAATGAAGGAAGTCTGAATATTCTTTGTTTAAGCATAAATTCAATACCCCAATGTTTAGTTTTACCCGCATTAATCCCGGTAAATATATCTTCTGTTATACGTTTAGTTACTAAAAGATTGGTAAGGTTAATTTGGTAAAGAGATACCTCAAACTGCGTAGCATTATTAAAGAGGTTTACTCTTGTTCCAAGTTCGTACTGAATCCCTTGTTCTGGTTCTAAATCTTTATTTATATCCCCTTCAGGAAGTAGAGTTTCTTCTGGAGATGGCATAGAAAAACCATGACCCGCAGAGCCAAAAAATGCCACATGCCTCGAAGGAGCATAATTGACTCCAAATCTAGGCGAGAAGATAACAGGAAAATTGCGCTTTCCGCTCTGATCTCCATTCTCTGAGTATTGATCTGTTAGTTTATAATTTACACTATTAACTGCTCCGCCAATAGATAGATTCCATTTAGGTGTAGGACGCAAGTATACCATTCCAAAGAGATTATAATTATCTCTTGTTTCCCTATTTTTATTTATCAACTCTTCGTTAAGGTCCATTTGCCAATGGTATGTGTCATTCACCCATTCAAGACCTATTAAAGCATCCCAGTTAGAATTGTGATATGATAATCTGTTTCTTAACCCTCCACCGGATGTGGCATCATCTAAATTATTGAATGGTCTGCGCTCGAAGCTGTTTGCCCATCTACCGAAGACTGTAAGCTTATTGTTCCAGTTTGGATTTAATCTATTTGTTAAAGTAACACCGGCGATTGCTCTCTGGTACTCCTTATATCCCTCAATCCCATTCCAATTAGCCGCTGCAGCTTTAGGGTTGGTTTCAAATAGAGTCTTACCCACTGAGCTAGGTATTTGTGCGCTCAAATCAATCAACATTAGGGTATACTCTA
The DNA here is from genome assembly GCA_964605035.1 of uncultured Proteiniphilum sp. GTDB lineage: Bacteria > Bacteroidota > Bacteroidia > Bacteroidales > Dysgonomonadaceae > Proteiniphilum. The sequence goes on from CAZSBA010000052.1 coordinate 4,066, forward strand.
TTGAAAAACTCTCCTGTTGCCACATCCCAGAAGAGAGTAATGAAGTTCGTTTGTGTCTGCTATTTTCACGATACCCATTTGAATGCAGATGAGACAAATTGCCCCACAAGTTAAGATTACCTTTGTTGTAATTACCTCCTGCTGCAGCTTTAATGGTGTTGAAGCTACCATATTGAATAAGAGCTTCGGTATTATTCCTATTTATACTCGGCGTATATAGATTTATATTACCACCCAAACCTGATCCATAAAGAGCCGAAGCTGGACCTTTTATTACCTCCATTCTTCCAATGCCCATCAGATCAATATCCTCAGGAGTTGAAATGCCATCAGAAGAAGTTATTGGTATATCATTCAGGTATGATTTTATTCTATTTGTATTGTATGGGGTACGGCTTCCCACTCCTCTAATAATTATTCGGCTAGTTGCATAAGTGCCGCTATGCATAAATATTCCAGGTATTGTATGAAGGGTATGAGAAAAATTATTTCCGTCTGTAGCACGAATCTCTTCATTTGATAAAACTGAAATTGCACCAGGAATCTGATGTTGCCTAGTGCTAATCTGATACGCATTAACAATTAACTCATTCAAGTATAGTGTTGTATCTTTATTTTCTTTATGTTTTTCTTGTGCAAACGAGTTAAGCACTCCAAAAAGGGCAGATAAAAAGATGATATATTTTTTAATGTTCATTTATTTAATCTACTGTATAAGAGAAACTAAAATCCTCCTCCTCATTATTCATAGTGAAGATTATAACAGTCACAATGCGATTTGGTTTACTAAAACTTTTTATGTTTTACTTCTAGACGTATGCTTGCAAAAATAATGATTTTCTAACCTAATTCAATTTAGATCAAAATTTCTAGAATTCCATTAATCTTTATCTCCATTTATTGGATCTTATATTCTTTTGGGCGTATCGTGAATCTTGTTCATAGAGTTTGCAATAAGTACAGAAACCATTGAATCACCCGTAATGTTCACAACTGTTCTGCACATATCAAGAGGTCGGTCAATAGCAAATATCAAAGCAAGACCAATTGCCATTTTATCGGCAGGTATACCTATCGATTCCAATACTATTACCAGCATTATCATTCCAGCACCAGGAACCGCAGCAGAGCCTATTGAAGCCAAGAGGGCGGTGAGCACTATAGTCAATTGATCTGAAATATCTAAAGGAATGTGCAATGCCTGTGCTATAAAAACTGCCGCTATAGCCTGATATAAGCTAGTTCCATCCATGTTTATGGTTGCTCCAACGGGAAGCACAAAGCTAGCTACTTCATTGTCTACGCCAAGATGCTTTGTAGCCCTTTCAATTGTAACCGGAAGAGCCGCTGCACTTGAGCTGGTTGAAAATCCCAATAGTTGTGCCGGCGCAATACCTTTTAAAAACCATCCCGGCTTCCTACCTGTAAAGACAAACAAAATCATTAAGTATAAACATATCATAATCAGTAAACCTAGTAATACAGTAAAGCCATAGTTTAATAGCTTTTGTAGAATTTGCATATCTTCAGAGCTAACTATAATTTGTGATAGTAGTGCAAAAACAGCAATCGGAGCAATCATCATAATAATATTCACCATTTTGAGTATAACATCATTCAGTGAGTCAAATAGCTTCGAGAGTGGTTTTACTTTCTTCTGATCTATTAAAAGCATACTAATTCCAAAAAGAATTGAGAATAGGATAACCTGAAGCATTAAGCTGTTATTACTCATTGCACTAAAAATATTATCAGGTACCATCTCAACCAAAAAATCTAAAGGCCCAACTTCTTCTTGATGTTCTGCAAGATATATAGATGAAGCTATGTTGCTATCACTTGCATAGGTTTCGGTAAGTTCATTTATTGTTTCAGGAGGCAAGCCTTCTCCTGGTTTAATTGTGTTAACAAGTAAGAGGCCCACAATAATAGCTACACATGTTGTAAAAATATAAACCGTTATTGTGCGTAATCCAATAGTTTTGAAAGCTGATATATCTTTAAGGTCTGAAACACCTTTTACCAACGACACCAAAATTAGAGGTATTGCAATTAACCTTAGTAAACGAATAAAAATCGCACCAAAGGGAGCTATCCAATTTAAAACGAAATCTTTTCCCCAACTTAAAGAGCTCATAAGGAAACCGAAAAGTATTCCGGCACCCATGCCAATAAGAATCCTCCAATGGAGTTCTAACTTTTTCATTATTGCATGTTTAGTTTAAGTGACTGACCTTTTATTCATCTATTCCGGCACGATTTAATATAAATGCAAACTCAAATGCAGTATCTTTTATTCCTTCATACCTACCTGTGGCACCCCCATGACCAGATTCCATATTCATTTTCAATAATAAGATATTATCATCAGTCTTTATTGAGCGAAGCTTAGCAACATATTTTGCAGGCTCATGAAATAATACCTGTGAGTCGTTAATACCACCAGTTACCAGTATATTAGGATAGTTCTGTGCTTTTATATTATCGTATGGTGAGTATGAATGTATATAATTGTAGTATTTTTCAATGTTTGGATTTCCCCACTCTTCATATTCTCCTGTAGTTAGTGGCAATGTATCATCCAGCATAGTGTTTACTACATCAACAAACGGCACTTGAGATACAATAGTTTGAAATAGCTCAGGCCTGCTATTTACCACAGCTCCCATCAATAGTCCACCTGCGCTCCCTCCCATTGCGGCAAGCTTATCTGAAGAGGTATATCCTTCACTTATTAGTGTTTCGCTACACGATATAAAATCATTAAAGCTATTCTTTTTATTCAGTAGTTTACCATCCTCATACCATTGTTCACCTAGGTCGCTGCCTCCCCTAATTTGAGCAATAGCATAAACAAATCCTCTATCAATAAGACTATAAATACTTGCGCTAAAATATACATCAGAACTCATGCCATAACTTCCATATGAGTATATAAGAGCAGGGTTAGTGCCATCTTTTTTCAAATCTCTTTTGTAAACTATTGCCATCGGCACCTTTACTCCATCCTTTGCTGTAGCCCAAAGTCGCTCTACTTTGTAGTCATCAGGGTTAAAGCCTGAAGGAACTTCCTGCTCTTTCAGTTTTATTGTTTCATCAGTTGCTATATCGTATTCATATAGAGTAGTAGGTCTGTTAAGTGATGTATAAGAATATCTAAAAGTATTAGATTCATATTCAGGATTTCCACTAAGGGTAGCACTATAAACGGGTTCAGGAAAATCAATAACTTTATCTGTCTCAACCGATATAGACTTAGCAACAATCTCGCTCAATCCATTTCTTCGCAATTCAAGAACTACATAATCTTTAAGTATATCTATTCCTTCAATCCTTATGTTATTATTGTGTGGTAGAAACTCTTTCCAAGTAGACATATTTTCAAAACCAGTAATTGGTGCTTCAAAGATTTTACCATTTATGCTTTCTTTATCCTTATATCGAATATAAAATTTTTCTTTGTGCGGGTAAACAAAATACTCTACATCTTGTACACGAGGCATAAATACCTTAAAATCGTCGTTAGGTTTGTCTGCAGAAATAAAACGCTCTTCAGAAGTTGTTGAGCTCGAGCTTCCAATAAAAATATATTCTCTGGTTTTACTTCCAGATACATATGTACTAAATTTAGAGTCTTTCTCTTCAAAAACAAGTGTGCTCTTAGGTTCTTTAAGCTGTCGGCGGTGTATTTGATATGGTCGTAAGGTTTCATTTATAAGCGAATAAAAAATTGTCTCGTTATCATTAGCCCATGTTGCCGACGACGCACCTATAACAGTAAATCCGATATCCTCACCACTGTTAAGATCCTTAACTTTCATCACAAACTCTGCATAAGAGCCTGTTTCATTAAAGAAATATGCAGCTTTGTTGTTGTCGGGACTTACAGAATAACCTCCAAAAATAAAAGCGTTAACTCCTTCTGCCATTTTGTTAACATCAAAGATTATCTCTTCCTCAGCTTCCATTGTACCTTTCCTACGGCAGTATGTGCGATATTGTTTTCCTTTTTCTGTCCTGCTGTAATACCAATACCCATTTCTATATGAAGGATAACTCTCATCATCTTCTTTAATTCTACTCAATATCTCATCGTAAATAGACTCTTGAAGCTCTTTTGTAGAGCCCATAACTGTTTCGGTATATGCATTTTCTGCTTTTAGGTATTCAATTACCTCTTCGTTTTTTTTATCTTTCAACCAGTAATAGTTATCTATTCGCTGTTTGCCAAAGTTGTTGAAAGTATCGGGTCTTACATCCGCCACTGGTGGGGCATTAAAATCTGATTGCATTAATATTGTCACTTTTTCTTTTTTGCTAATGCAAGCTGTAATTAATAGAACAGCTGCATAGATTATTAATAATCGTAAATTGCTCATGTAATATAGAGTACTATTTAAAGAATTCTATTTAATTAAAAAACAAAAGTAATAAAAAAAACAGCAGCCCTTCTAATTGCTTATGCAGTTGATAAATGAATATCAGTTGTTATGTAAACATTTTCGCTAACTTTGTTACGTAAAAAATCTTAATGTTGCTAGTGCACAAACATATACACGATAATCAAAACAGTGATGTAAAGAACATCAAAACTGCTTTTTTTCTAAACCTCTCTTTTACGATTATTGAAATAATAGGAGGTATAGTTACCAATAGTGTGGCTATACTTTCAGATGCTGTGCATGACTTGGGCGATAGTTTCACACTTGGTCTTTCGTGGTATTTTCAGAAATTATCTAAAAAACCAAGATCTAATGTCTTCACTTACGGATATAAGCGGTTTTCATTGCTTGGGGCAATAATCAATTCGCTCATATTACTTGTAGGTAGCGTGGTTATTTTATTACACGCTATTCCACGACTATTGCAACCTCAGAAACCTGATGTCACGGGTATGATTTTGCTTGCAATTATAGGTGTATTCATAAATGGACTTGCTGTATTAAGATTGCGCAAAGGAAGCTCTATAAATGAAAGAGTTGTATCTCTTCACCTGATGGAGGATGTGCTTGGTTGGATAGCTGTTTTAGTGGGAGCTGTTATTATGTATTTTATAGATGCTCCTATTATTGACCCAATATTGTCTATAGGAATTACTCTCTATATATTTTTTAATGTGTTTCGTAATATGCGTGAGAGTCTGCGAATAATACTCCAGGGTAGTCCAGTAAAAATCAGTATCGATGAGGTGAAAAAAGTACTGCTTTCGTTGACTTATGTTGATAGCATTCACGATTTACACGTTTGGTCCGTAGATGGTGAGTTTAATATTCTCACCATCCATATTGTACTAAATAAAGATTTTACTATTTTCTATCTGCAAGAATTGAAAAAAGATATACGACGATCAATGCTAAACCTAGGAGTGCAACACTGTACTATAGAGTTTGAACTCATTAATGAGGAATGTGGAATGGACGACAGCTGGTAATTACTCAAGATAAGTATAACCGTATAGACCTGAGCGATAGTTAGAAAGAAATTCTTTTCCCTCCTCAACAGATATTTTCCCTTGTTTAACAGAGCTCATAACCCATGTTTCCACTGTTCTAACTAGTTTTTTAGAGTTGTACTGTGCATACTCCAAAACCTCGGCAACCGATTCTCCATCAATAGTTTGATCGATAGTATAGCCACTTTCTCCTGTAGAGATATGTACTACATTTGTATCACCAAAAAGGTTATGTAATGCTCCTAGAATTTCCTGATAAGCACCCACAAGAAATACCCCAATGTAATAAGGTTCATTTTTCTTGAGAGAATGTACAGGTAGATATGAGGAATGAAATCCTTCTTGTGAAGCAAAATTTGAAATTTTACCATCTGAATCACAAGTTATATCTTGTATAGTTGCAGTTCTATCGGGTCTTTCGTCCAAACGATTAATAGGAATTATTGGAAACACCTGATCTATCGACCATGAATCGGGTAGCGACTGAAACAATGAGAAATTACAAAAGTACTTATCAGGTAGAAGTTTAGATAACTGACGTAACTCTTCGGGTGCATGCTTGGCACGCGTACTAGTGCTATTTATTTCACGAGCAATAGAGAAATATAGTTGTTCAACTTGTGCTCTCGATTTTAAATCAAGCATTCCTAAACTGAAAAGGTCAAGAGATTCATCTCTAATTTGCTGTGCGTCATGCCATGCTTCCAACATACGGGCTTGTGTAAGCGAATCCCATATCTTATAAAGCTCTTTTACGAGCTCATGATCGCTTTCTTGTATATCTAATTCGTCCGGCCACTCGGGTAGGGTTGTGGTCTCTAACACCTCGAATACCAATACAGAATGGTGTGCGGTTAGTGCACGTCCCGACTCAGTTATAATATTAGGATGAGGTATTTCATTCTTATTGGCTGCATCTACAAAAGTAAAAACAGAGTCATTTACATATTCTTGAATAGAATAGTTGATGCTGTTTTCTGTAAAAGATGAGCGAGTACCGTCATAATCAACACCTAAACCACCACCTATATCAACAAATTCAATTTTGAATCCTAATGCATGTAACTGTACATAAAATTGTGCTGCCTCACGCAATGCTGTTTTAATGCGACGTATCTTAGTAATTTGACTTCCAATATGAAAATGTATCAACTGGAAGCTTTCTGTCATGTTATGCTTTTTAAGAATTTCAAGAGCCTCTAGAAGTTCACTAGAATTGAGTCCAAACTTACTGCCATCACCTCCAGACTCTTCCCATTTGCCACTACCTGAACTGGCCAGTTTTGCGCGAATACCTATATTAGGCTTCACCTTCAAACGCTTGGCAATCTCTATCGTAAGAACAAGTTCGTTTAATTTTTCTACTACTATAAAAACTTTCTTACCCATCTTTTGTGATAAAAGTGCAAGTTCAATATAGCTCTCATCCTTATAACCATTACAAATTATAAAAGAATCACTGTCGGTATTAATAGCAAGCACAGCATGAAGCTCAGGTTTAGATCCAGCTTCTAGTCCAAGGTTATACTTTTTACCACTAGAAACAATCTCCTCAACAACCTGTCGCATCTGATTTACCTTAATTGGGTAAACAATGTGGTTCTTTGCTTTATAATCGTATTCTTTAGAAGCTTTGGCAAAGCTCTGAGAAATTTTATCTATACGGTTATCCAGTATTTCGGGAAAACGAATTAAAACAGGTGATGATACATCTCTAAGATATAGCTCGCGCATCAAATCGCTCAAATCAACACTTCCACCCAACTGTTTATAGGGGGTTACTTGTACATGACCTTTTTCATTTATGGAGAAATAACCATTCCCCCAACCATTGATATTGTAAAGTTCTTCTGAATCTTCAATTCTCCATTTTCTCATTCTGAAATCTGTTTATTGGGATGAAATTTATTTAAACATATATACAATTTGCTTCTTTAGCTTGTTGTATCATATTGCAAAATTAAGCAATAATTTTGTGGAAAAACTGTTTTTATACCTCTTAACTTAAAATAGAGCCTAATGTGCTTTCAATTCATGATTTGAGGTTATTGGGCTCAATATGCTTTAATTATATTTAACAGTGCAAGTGCAGCTTTAAGCCGACTATTGCATCTAACATATGTTATATATGTATCAACATTCTAATAAAATCAGATATAATTATGATTCTTAAATCCAAAATTTTAGCTTTATCATTAATAATTTTCACTGCTGTGCTAATGTCTTCTTCATGTGAGGGAAAACACAACGAAATAGATTTAAATAATCTGCCTGAACCAATAAAAATTGAATTGCGTTCATCTGAGATTGAGATGGTAAGGTCAGATCAGAGTTTTGCATTCAATTTTCTTTCATATGTTTACGCTGAAGAGTCTGCAGAGGAGAATAATAGTTTTATGATCTCTCCATTGAGTCTTAGCATGGCACTAGCAATGACAATGAATGGTGCAGATGGAGAAACTAAAAGTGTTATGCTAGAAGCATTGAAGCTTAAAGGGTTTTCTGACGAAGAGATTAATAGTTATTATAAGAAGTTGAGAGAGGCTTTACTTTCTACAGACCCTTCAACTAAATTGTCAATTGCAAACTCTATATGGACAAATCAAAATGTTGTAATTAAAGATGAGTTTGTTGGTAAAAATAGAGATTATTTCAACTCCTCAGTTGAGTCGGTAAACTTCAGTGATAGAAAAACGGCTGGGTTAATAAACGATTGGGCTTCAAAAAACACAAATGGGTTAATAAAAAAGGTTATAGAAAGTACCAGTTCAGATGATCTTATGTACCTGTTAAATGCAATATATTTTAAAGGTATGTGGGTTTCTGAATTCAATAGAAGCAATACTCATCCAAAACCTTTTATGCTTGAAAATGGAGCAACGGTGAATGTTGAAATGATGAATCAGACTGAAAAGTTTAATTATAAAGATAATGAGTTGATGCAACTTGTTGAGTTGCCTTATGGAAATAGTGCTTTTAGCATGATAGTGATGCTACCCAAAGAAGAAAAAAAATTATTGGATGTCATAAGAGCTTTAAATAATCCAGACTATTGGGCAGGACTTAAATCTGGGTTAATTGACCATGAGGTTGAGCTTTTTTTACCAAAGTTCAAGACCGAATATAGTAAAAAGCTCAACAAGGTGCTTACTGACATGGGTATGGGATTGGCTTTTACAAACGATGCCGAGTTCTCGGGTATGTCCGATATTCCAGCAAAAATAGACTTTGTAAAACAAGATACATATATTTCAGTTGATGAAATTGGAACTGAAGCAGCAGCAGTTACTACTGTGGGTATGGTTATGACCTCCATGCCAAGTGAACCTCAAAAGGTAGTTTTTAATGCAAACAGACCGTTCATTTATGTGATTCAAGAGAATTATACAGGATCAATTCTTTTTATGGGAATTGTTAATAACTTTAATTAAACACAAAGTTTTACTCTAATTGAGTTCATTAAACAATAAACCGCTCAGTGTGTTAGCGCACCTGAGTGGTTTTTTTCTTCACTTTTATAGATTTTTTTCTTTAATTAGTTTTATTATTTCATCTATCTCAAAATCAGTAAGGTTATACCAAATGGAAAACAATATCTCATTTTTGCTTTGCTAATGTGCAGTGTTATAGCTTGTTGTGGAATAATTTAGAAATTTTCACTCAATTGTTGAAAACTAAAGTTGTAAAAATTTTGTCTTATAGGTAAGATTATGTAAACTTGCAACACGTAATATGTTCTAACACGTATAATAAGAAATAGAAGATGAAAAAGAAGACTTATACTTTCGATGAAGCATATCAAGCTTCTTTGGAGTATTTTAAAGGAGATGAGCTCGCGGCCAAGGTGTGGGTGAGCAAATATGCACTGAAAGATAGTCAAGGGTCAATATACGAAAAATCACCCGAAGACATGCACTGGAGATTAGCAAAAGAGGTTGCTAGGATAGAGAAAAAATATGCAAACCCTCTAAGCGAGCAAGAGCTTTTTGATCTTTTCGACAGGTTTACATATATTATTCCTCAGGGAAGTCCAATGACAGGTATAGGAAACCATTATCAAGTTGCTTCGTTATCTAACTGTTTCGTAATCGGAATGGAAGGTGATGCCGATTCATACGGCGCCATCATCCGTATCGATGAGGAGCAGGTACAACTTATGAAACGTAGAGGAGGGGTTGGACACGACCTATCTCATATCCGTCCTAAAGGGTCACCGGTTAAAAATTCAGCTCTAACATCCACAGGCCTTGTTCCGTTTATGGAGCGTTACTCTAACTCAACACGCGAGGTGGCTCAAGATGGTCGTCGCGGTGCTCTTATGCTTAGCGTATCAGTTAATCATCCCGATTCGGAGGATTTTATAGATGCTAAAATGGAGCAAGGAAAAGTTACAGGAGCAAATATCTCCGTGAGAATTGATGATGACTTCATGAAAGCAGTATCATTGGAAAGCAAATATGTGCAAAAGTTTCCAATTGATTCTGATAAACCAAAATTCGAGAAAGAGATTGAAGCTCAAGGTCTCTGGAAAAAGATTGTACATAATGCTTGGAAGTCGGCAGAACCAGGTGTATTATTTTGGGATACAATAATTAACGAATCGGTTCCAGACTGCTATGCCGATCTTGGTTTTAAGACAATATCAACTAACCCTTGTGGTGAGATTCCTCTTTGTACTTACGATAGTTGTAGATTATTGGCTATAAATCTATACTCTTACGTTGTGAACCCATTTCAAGACAATGCTTATTTCGATTTTGATTTGTTCTCAAAGCATGTCCAATTGGCTCAACGAATAATGGATGATATTGTGGATCTTGAATCTGAGAAGATAGATAAGATTCTAGATAAAATTGATGCTGATCCTGAATCTGAAGAGGTGAAGTTTACAGAACGCAACCTATGGAAAAAGATACAGCGTAAAACGTTACAGGGACGACGCACAGGTGTAGGTATCACTGCCGAAGGTGATATGCTTGCTGCATTAGGTATTCGTTACGGAACTGACGAGGGCAACGATTTTTCTGAAAAAGTGCATCGTGAAGTAGCAGTTAATGCTTACAGATCGTCGGTTAAAATGGCTGAAGAACGAGGTGCATTTGAGATATTTGATGCTAATCGCGAGAAAAATAATCCCTTCGTAAATCGTTTGAAAGATGTTGACCCACAGATGTATGAGGATATGGTTAAGCATGGAAGAAGAAATATTGCATGTCTAACAATTGCTCCAACAGGAACCACCAGCCTCATGTCACAAACTACATCTGGTATAGAGCCTGTCTTTCTGCCAGTTTACACTCGCAGACGTAAAGTAAATCCTAACGATAGGGACGTAAAAGTTGATTTTATCGATGAAAATGGTGATTCTTGGGAAGAGTATACAGTATTTCATCATAAGTTTGTTACTTGGATGGAGGCTAAAGGGTATTCAACAACAAAAAAATATAGCAGTACCGAGATTGACGAATTAGTTGCTAAATCTCCATATTATAAAGCAACTTCAAATGATGTAGATTGGTTGCAGAAGGTGAGGATGCAAGGGCGAGTACAAAAATGGGTAGACCACTCAATTAGCGTAACGATAAATCTTCCTAACAACGCCACCGAAGAATTGGTAGGTGAGTTGTATATGGAAGCATGGAAGAGCGGATGTAAAGGATGCACTGTTTATCGCGATGGGTCTCGTGCGGGTGTACTTATCTCCAACGGTGAGGCTGCAGACAAAAAAAACAATAATGTTGATGACGACTGCTTCGAAATGCCTCAAATAGTAACATCTCGTCCAATAGAACTTGATGCTGATGTAATTAAATTTCAGAATAACAAGGAGAGATGGATTGCCTTTATTGGACTACTAAACGGACGTCCATATGAAATATTTACCGGTATCAACGATGAGGATGATGGAATAATGATTCCTAAGAGTGTAAACTCGGGCAAGATTATTAAAGCCTACGATAATGATGGAAGAAAACATTACGACTTCCAGTTTCAAAACCGACGTGGTTATAAAGTAACTATCGAAGGACTGGACGGTAAGTTTAATCCTGAGTTTTGGAACTATGCAAAACTTATATCTGGTGTGTTAAGATATGGTATGCCTATAGATCAGGTTATTAAGCTTGTGTCAGGTCTAGAGCTTGATAGTGAAACTATAAACACATGGAAGAATGGTGTTGAGAGAGCTCTAAAAAAATATCTACCTAACGAAACTGAGGCTAAAGGTCAGAAGTGTCCGGTATGTGGACATGAAACTCTTGTTTATGAAGAGGGTTGCCTTAAGTGTCGCAACTGCGGTGCCTCTAAGTGCTGATTTTAATTACAATATAAATTTCACAGCGACGCTTTAAATTTAGAGTGTCGCTGTTTTTTTTGTATATGAGTATCTATTATTGTAATTTTGGTTGATATACAACTAAGAGGAATTGGAAGACATATATAAAACAATAAAAGAACCTGGTGAAGGGTATATTAACGAGAAGAAAAGTAAATTTCTATCTTTTATTTTTCCCATCAGCAGTGTAGAAGATACTAAAGAGATTCTGGAAGAATTTAAGAAAAAGTATTATGATGCTCGACACGTTTGTTGGGCTTATATGCTTGGGCACGAGAGAGAGGAGTATAGAATAAATGATGACGGTGAGCCATCTGGTACAGCAGGAAAACCAATATTAGGTCAAATAAACTCGTCGGAGCTAACAAATGTATTATTAATCGTAGTTCGTTATTTTGGTGGTACTCTATTAGGTACCGGCGGATTAATCAGAGCTTACAAGGAAGCTGCTGCATTGGCAATAGCTGACACAAAGATCATTGAAAAAACAGTTGATGATAAGATCACTATTCATTTCGAGTATGTACTCCTAAACGATGTTATGCGTGTTTTAAAACAGTTTGAATCGGTTAAATGGAGTCAGGATTTTAAAGAATCGTGCAGAATGGAGCTTGTAGCGCGTCGCTCAATATCTTCTCAACTTACTGATATGCTTACCTCAATTTATGGTGTAGAAATAGTAGAATAGCAGAATGTCAATCTTATAAAAATAGCTTAATAAACAAGGAATTTCTGTAAAAATTGTAGTTCCTTACACAAAATTACTACTTTTGCACCCAAAATGGGTATATCTATACCATATATTTAAAGACGTAAAATTGACTTGATGGAAAAAAATCTGGTAATCGTAGAGTCCCCCGCTAAAGCTAAAACAATAGAAAAATTTCTTGGAAAAGAGTTTCAGGTTATGTCTAGTTACGGACATATACGAGATCTAAAGAAAAAGGATTTTAGCATAGATATAGAAAATAACTTTAATCCAATATATGAAGTTCCAGCTGATAAGAAGAAAGTTGTATCTGAACTTAAAGCAGCTT
>CAZSBA010000053.1:0-16714 GCA_964605035.1 uncultured Proteiniphilum sp.
TGCATCCATTGGTGTTTGAGACCAACGCGTCTACCAATTCCGCCATCTGGGCATTTTTCTTTTTGCAGAAAAGCGAATGCAAAAGTACACATATTTTTGTTATTACAAAAAGTTTTATTCTTTTTATATTGGTATATATTGCATTCCAAATATTAATAACATTTAGTCTGTTTGCTTTTTTTTATTATCTTTAATGTTGTAAAATTAATTTTCTGAAACATATATATTGATGGGAGTGTTATAAAAGTTACATCCATATGGTTAGGAATAATAGTTGTACTAACTATTCGGAAAATGAATATTTATAATTTATTAAACATATAATCTTAGTAATGAGTAATAATAACTATTGTATTATAATGAGTGGCGGTGTGGGAAGTCGCTTCTGGCCTTTTAGTAAGGAAGATAAACCTAAACAGTTCCTCGATTTCTTCGGATCAGGAAGATCGTTACTTCAAAGCACTTATGATCGATTTAAAAAGATTGTACCTCCGGAAAACATCTTTATAGTAACTAATGATGCTTATGCAGAAATGACAAAAAAGCAGTTGCCAGAGCTAGTAGATAATCAACTGCTGTTAGAGCCAATGAGAAGGAATACTGCTCCTGCAATTGCATTTGCAACATTCAGGATTAAAGCTGTAAATCCCCAAGCCAATATTATTGTAGCCCCTTCCGATCATCTGATTTTAAAGGAAGATGAGTTTGTTGCTGATATGCAGAAAGGACTTCAGTTTGTTTCAGAAAATCCTGTGTTGCTAACCTTAGGAATAACACCTAGCAGACCCGAAACAGGTTATGGGTATATTCAGGTTGATAATGAAGAGAACAGCGGAATACATAAAGTAAAAGCATTCACAGAGAAACCTAACCTAGAGCTTGCAACCAAATTTATAGAAAGTGGTGAATTTGTATGGAATTCAGGGATATTTCTTTGGAATGTAAATAGCATTTTAAAGGCATTTGATAAATACTTACCCGATATATGTCACAAATTTAGGGAAGGTGAAAACTTTTTTAATACACCATCCGAAAAAAAATTCATTGACGAGAGTTTCCCTTTTTGCCCAAATGTATCTATCGACTACGGAATTATGGAAAAAGCTGACAATGTTTATGTAAATATATCAAACTTTGGATGGAGTGACCTAGGTACTTGGGGTGCACTACATGAAGTTTCAGATCAAGATGAAAACTATAATGCAAACTTAAATTGCAAAACACTCTTCGTTGAAAGTAGTGATAATATTGTAGCAATGAACGAAGATAAGCTCGTGGTACTTCAGGGTCTAAATGATTACATAGTCGCAGAGTCCGATAAAGTACTCCTAATCTGTAAGAAGAGTGAAGAGCAAAGAATTAAACATTTTGTAACCGATGTCAAATTTCGTTTCGGAGACGAGTTCGTTTAGTCTTTTCTCCAAAACAAAAAGTAATAGATATTAAAGGGGTGATCAGCAATGATTACCCCTAACTTATAAATAACAATTCTCTATATTTAGGCAGTGTCCACATCCTGTTGTCTACAACAAGTTCAAGTTTGTCCACATGATAACGAATTACATCAAAATATACCTCCACAGTGTCGTGATATGAGATAGCTTTATCTCTCGTATCTTCAATCTTATTTGCTAGTTTCCTTGCTTCTACCATATCATCAACATTTAACTTTATGGCAGAGATATGTTCAGCTATTTCTTCAATCAAAGCAGCATCTTCTTTCGATAGTTTTTCGGCTTTTTCTTTCTCAAACACCATTCTCATTTTGTATAGATTGTCAAGCAGCATCGATTGGTACTCGGTTGCTACAGGAATAATATGGTTCAAGCAAAGATCACCCAATACACGAGCTTCAATTTGAATTTTCTTTGTATAGGTCTCCCATTTTACTTCGTTGCGAGCATGTAATTCTGTTTCGTTAAGTACCCCAATACTATCAAACATTTTTACAGTCTTTTCAGATGTATATGAATCATAAATAAGTGGTACACTCTTTTCACAATCCAGTCCCCTTTCATTTGCCTCTAATTCCCATTCACTGCTATAGCCATTACCTTCAAAGCGAATTGATTTAGAGTTTCTTATATATGAGCGTAATGTATCGAAGATAGCCTCTTCAGTTTTCATACCACCACTAACTTTTTTGTCAATATCTTTCTTAAAAGATATCAGCTGCGCTGCAACTGTCGAGTTTAGAGCAATCATTGCTGCTGAGCAGTTTGCCGATGAACCAACAGCTCTAAATTCAAATC
The DNA here is from genome assembly GCA_964605035.1 of uncultured Proteiniphilum sp. GTDB lineage: Bacteria > Bacteroidota > Bacteroidia > Bacteroidales > Dysgonomonadaceae > Proteiniphilum. The sequence goes on from CAZSBA010000053.1 coordinate 2,253, forward strand.
TGTTTCCGGTGAACGCAAAAGGTGAGGTTCTGTTTCTATCAGTGTTGTCTATCAATACCTCCGGAATGTGAGCCACACCAAGTTTCATCATTTTAAGCTCGTCAACTGTAATGTCATCATCGTCTGCACTGCTCTCAATTTTATCTAATACAGCTGATATCTGCTTTCCAAGGAAGACAGATATAATTGCAGGAGGAGCTTCATTTGCTCCAAGTCGATGAGCATTAGTTGCCGACATAATCGAGGCTTTAAGAAGTCCATTATGCTTTTTTACTGCCATTAAAGTATTCACCAGAAAAGTAACAAAAAGCAGATTCTCATGTGCAGTTTTGCCAGGTGTAAATAAACCGATGCCTGTATCAGTACAGAGCGACCAATTGCAATGTTTGCCAGAACCATTTATGCCTGCAAAGGGCTTCTCGTGTAGTAACAGTTTGAAGTTGTGTTTAACTGCAATCTTTCTCATTAGTGTCATAACCAATAAGTTCTGATCCACTGAGAGGTTTGTTTCGCCGTATATAGGTGCAAGTTCATATTGGTTAGGAGCAACTTCATTGTGTCTTGTTTTCAATGGAATTCCATATTTGTATGCTTCAAACTCCACCTCTTTCATAAAAGATGCAACCCGAGGAGGAATTGCACCGAAGTAATGATCTTCAAGCTGCTGATTCTTTGCACTGTCATGCCCCATAAGGGTGCGTTCCGTCAGACTTAAATCTGGTCTTACTGCATATAGGGCACTGTCAACAAGAAAGTACTCCTGCTCCCATCCGAGGTATGAATATACTTTTCTTACTTCCGGATAGAAAAATCTGCAAACATCAACAGATGCTTTGTCAATTGCCGAAAGAGACTTTAAAAGTGGTGTTTTATAGTCGAGTGCCTCACCTGTATATGAAATGAAAACGGTGGGGATACATAGAGTGTCATCCATTATAAAGGCTGGTGAAGAAGGGTCCCATGCGGTGTAACCCCTTGCCTCGAAAGTGTTACGAATACCTCCGCTTGGAAAACTCGAAGCATCAGGCTCTTGTTGAGCAAGTACTTTGCCCGAAAACCTTTCTATAATACTACCTCCTGGCCCACTTACATAATCAATAAATGAATCATGTTTTTCGGCAGTACCCTCTGTTAGTGGCTGAAACCAGTGAGTGTAATGACTTGCTCCCATTTCCATAGCCCACATTTTCATACCTGCTGCAACGTGATCGGCAATCTCTCTATGAAGAGTAGTACCCATATCAATTGCTGCAAGCACAATGTTCATAGTCTCTTTTGAGAGGTATTTCGACATCTGAGCTCGGTTAAAAACATTCTTTCCAAAATATTCTGATGGGAGTTTACCTGGATCTGAAACTTCTACCGGTACTCTTTTCGATGCTTCTTGTACTGCATTAAATCGTAATGATGACATATTATTCTATGTTAGTTCGCAAATTTCGACACAAAATTAATCTTTTTGTGCGAAATTATGCTTAAACCAACTCTTTATATCATAAAACTATTATCCAGCACTATTTTTTGCAACTAAGCGAGGTTAAAAAAGGAGTAATTACTTTAGCCCAAATTCCACAACTTGTTATTCTTAAATTACTTGATTGCTGAGTTGCTATGATGTAAAGATTTTAACCTGCTACGTTTACAGTGTGTAAGATATTAACAGGATCTTGATGAACTGATGACACTGCTCTTCCAGAAGGATCAGCGTTTTCTCTAAAAGCTCTGTCCCATTCCAAAGCTACAGGCGAGCTACATGCTACCGATGGCACAGAAGGCACACACATTGCTGCACTGTCAGATGGAAACAGTTCAGAGTAAATTGTACGATAAAGATACTCTTCTTTCGAAAGTGGAGGGTGTAAAGGAAAACGACTAGTCACATTATCCATCTGAAGATCTGTAACCGTTTTATTGGCTATCTCTTTTAGCGAATCAATCCAGTTGTATCCTACACCGTCTGAAAACTGTTCTTTTTGTCGCCAAACTACCTCATGGGGTAAGTAATCTTCAAAAGCTTTCCTTATTATATATTTTTCAATCTTCCCATTACCTGCCATCTTATCCTTAGGATTTAATCGCATTGCTACATCAAGAAACTCTTTGTCCAAAAAAGGAACACGGCCTTCAACACCCCACGAAGCAAGTGATTTATTTGCACGCAAGCAGTCATATTGATGGAGTTTACTTAATTTACGTACTGTTTCTTTATGAAATTCTTCAGCATTAGGTGCTTTATGAAAATATAGATAACCTCCAAAAATCTCATCAGCCCCTTCTCCTGATAGTACCATCTTTATACCAAGAGATTTTATATAACGAGAAATTAAATACATAGGTGTACTAGCACGTACGGTAGTAACATCATATGTTTCTATATGATAAATTACATCACGTATTGCATCCAACCCTTCTTGCACAGTATATTCTACTTCATGATGAGTTGTCGCAATATGTTCAGATACCTTGCGTGCAGCTGCTAAATCGGGCGATCCTTTCAAACCGATTGCAAATGAGTGAAGTGGTAGTGATAATTTAGCAGCAATTGCTGATATCACAGATGAATCCAAACCTCCGGAAAGTAAAACTCCATAAGGTACATCGCTCATTAACTGACGTTTTACTGCATTCTCAAGAGATTCTCTCAATTGATCAAAGTCAGAAGTATTTTCTTTTACATTCTCATACTCCATCCAGTCGCGATTATACCATTTCTTTGGTTTTAAGTCTTTACTGAAATAGTAAGACCCCGTAGGAAATTCTTCTATCTTATGACAATATCCTTCAAGAGCTTTTAATTCAGATGCAACATAGTATGCTCCTTCGTGGTCCCAGCCCTGATAAAGTGGGATAATACCAATATGGTCACGACCAATTATGAATACATCTCTTTCTACATCATAAAGAGCAAATGCATAAATACCGTTCAGCTCTTCCATAAAATCTTCACCCATATCTCTATATAGTGCCATTATTACTTCACAGTCTGAGCGAGTAAGAAAATCATATTTGTCTTTATATTTTTCTCGTATCTCCATATGATTATATATCTCACCATTAACTGCAAGTACTAATTTCCTGTCTTTGCTAATTAGCGGCTGTTTACCCGATTCAGGGTCTACTATAGCTAGTCGTTCATGAGCCATTATTGCTTTGTCGCAAGCAAAAATGCCTGAACAGTCCGGACCCCTATGTCTAAGTTTCATAGACATATCAAGGATTTGAGGTCGTAAATCCTCCTTACTCTTTTGCAAGTTGAAAGAACATACTATTCCACACATATCGTTTTTATTAGATGATTTTTTTAAAATGATTAACTATTGATGGCTCAAGAAACTATGAATATCCTCAGCAACTTTTCTTCCAGATGCTATTGCTTTAACCACCAGACTTGCACCCATCATTGCATCTCCTGTAGCAAACACCTTATCAACACTGCTTTTATTTTTTTTATCCACAGCAACATTTCCACGGTTATCATATTCAACACCCAGCTCGTTGAGTAATCCCTCTTGTACAGGATGTATAAATCCTAAGGCAAGCAATACAAGGTCTGCTTTTAATGTTTCTTTAATACCTGATGAGACCATTGAGAATTTGCCTGAGTTCAATTCCCATTTCACCTCTTCTGCCATTGCCTCAGCTACATTTCCATCTACCCCGGTAAATGAAATGGTATTTAATAACCATCTACGAGTACATCCTTCCTCATGAGATGAAGAAGTCTTTAAAATCTGAGGATATGGGCTGGGCCAAGGTGTAGCAGGATTCTTTCCTACAGGAGGTTTTGGCATTATCTCTATCTGTGTAACACTTTTTGCACCTTGTCTTATTGAAGTTCCCACACAATCTGAGCCTGTATCACCACCACCAATAACAAGTACGTGTTTACCTTTTGCACTAATCCTCTCTTCGTTCTCTTTCAATTCACCAAGCTGTGCCCTGATCTCTTGTGAAAGAAAATCCATTGCAAAGTGAATACCTTTAAGATCACGTCCCACAGGATTTATATCCCTTGGTTTACCTGAACCTACTGCAAGGCAAATTGCATCAAATTCGCCCATTACCTGCTTCCCAGTGATATCACTGCCAATCTCTGTGTTGGTTTTAAAAATGATTCCTTCTTCTACAAGAAGTTTTAATCTACGGTCAATTATATGCTTGCTCAGCTTAAAATTTGGTATGCCATATCTAAGTAATCCTCCGGGTCTATTATCTTTTTCAAATACAGTTACAAGGTGACCTTTCTGATTTAGCTGTTGTGCAGCAGCAAGACCTGCTGGTCCCGAGCCAATAACTGCAATTCTTTTTCCTGTGCGCCGTTTAGGAGGGTGGGCTTCAATCATTCCTTCAATGAATGCAATTTCAGTAACAGATGCTTCATTTTCACGAATAGTAACTGGTGCTTCATGTAACGCAAGTACACACGATTTTTCACAAGGTGCAGGGCAGACGCGGCCCGTAAATTCAGGAAAATTATTTGTTTCATGTAGTATTTCCACTCCCTTCTTCCAGTCGCCTTTATATATATGGTCTTGCCACTCAGGCATTTTGTTGCCCAAAGGACATGCCCAATGGCAAAAAGGTATTCCACAATCCATGCAACGCGAAGCTTGTTGCTTTCTATCTTCTCTGTTGAGGGTTTGCTCAACCTCTCCGTGGTCATATATTCTTTCACTTAGTAAACGATAACCAGCCTCTTTCCTTGGTATCGTCATAAATGCTTTAGGATTTCCCATCTTATTTTATCTTTATAATCCTCAAAAGGATAGTTATCATTAGTAATCTCTTTCTACTACCGCAATTTTGAGATCTAGTTCTGCAATTTTCTTCTCCTGAAGTACCTTTTTATATTCAATTGGTACCACTTTTTTAAACTTTACTACATACTGCTCCCAATTATTAAGTATTTTTTTTGCCAACCCACTGTTTGTGTATTGTATATGATTGGAAATAAGACCCTTGAGCTCAATAGTATCTGATATGTCTTCTACAAGTGACAACTCTACCATCTCCATATTACAGAAATAGTCGAAATTATTCTTTTCATCTAGCACATAAGCTATACCGCCACTCATACCAGCGGCAAAATTTCTACCAGTAGCTCCTAAAACGACAACAATACCTCCAGTCATGTACTCACAACAGTGGTCTCCCGCACCCTCAATAACGGCTATAGCACCAGAATTTCTTACAGCAAACCTCTCACCTGCAACACCATTAATAAATACTTCTCCTGTGGTTGCACCATAAAGCGATGTATTACCACAAATTATATTCTCCTCAGGTGTAAAGTTGCTACCTTTTGGCGGAGTAACTATTATTCTACCACCCGAAAGTCCTTTACCCAAGTAGTCGTTTGTGTCGCCATGAAGATAAAATGTAACACCTTGAACTAAGAAAGCCCCAAAGCTCTGGCCTGCAGAACCATCAAAATATGCCGATACAGTATGCTCTGGTAGGCCCAGCTCACCATATTGTGCAGCAATCATTCCAGAAAGCATAGCCCCAGTTGCCCTATCGGTGTTTTTAATTACTTTTTTTATGCCCACAGGGTGTTTAAATTCTATTGATGGCAGTGCCTCTTTTATTAGTTGTCTGTCAAGTATATCATCAATTTTATGGTGCTGTTTCTCGTTGTGCCTGATAGAGTTCGTTTTAGCTTCCTCCGGATAATATATAATTCTCGATATATCAATCTTGTCCGTCTTAGGCGAATTATCGTAGCTCTTCCTTAACAGTAAATCTGAGCGACCCACAATTTCATCCAACGATCTGTACCCCATTGATGCCAGTTCTTCACGTACATCTTCAGCCAAAAACCTAAAATAATTAACTAATTGTTCGTGGTGTCCAGTAAATCGTTTTCTCAAGTCTGTGTTTTGTGTTGCTATACCTACCGGGCAAGTGTTTAGATGACATTTTCTCATCATTACACATCCCAAAACAATTAGAGCACTTGTTGCAAAACCAAACTCTTCTGCTCCAAGCATTGCTGCAATAACAATATCTCTACCGGTTTTAAGTTGCCCGTCAGTCTGCAGTTTAACTTTGCCTCGCAAATTATTCATCACAAGTGTTTGCTGTGTTTCTGCAAGACCAATCTCAAGAGGCATGCCCGCATGTTTAATAGAGCTGGCAGGGCTTGCACCTGTACCTCCCTCAGAACCACTTATAACAATTAAATCAGCTTTTGCTTTTGCAACACCAGCAGCAATTGTTCCAACACCGCTTTCAGATACTAATTTAACGCTTATAGTTGCTTGTGGATTTACATTCTTTAAATCGAAAATAAGCTGTGCCAAATCCTCAATTGAGTATATGTCGTGATGAGGTGGAGGAGAAATAAGAGAGATACCTGGAATAGAATGCCTTGTTTTAGCAATTATTTCATCAACTTTATAGCCTGGTAGTTGTCCGCCCTCACCCGGTTTTGCTCCCTGAGCAATTTTTATTTGTAACTCATCAGCATTTATAAGATACTCTGTAGTAACGCCAAATCTACCTGAAGCTACCTGCTTTATAGCGCTTCTCCTCGAGAACCCATCCTCAGAAATGCTAAATCGGGCAGGGTCTTCACCTCCCTCTCCTGTATTACTTCTGCCTCCAATAATATTCATTGCTACTGCTAGTGCTTCATGCGCTTCCTTGCTAATAGATCCATACGACATAGCTCCTGAACAGAATCTTTTCAAAATATTTTCAGCAGGTTCAACTTCCGCTAAATCTATTGGGCTCTGTTTATAATCTATTAAATCTCTAATAAAAGTGGGTTTCTCTTTATTATTTACTATAGAGCAATAATCCTTAAATAGTTTGTAGTTATTAGTTTTGGTTGCTATTTGTAAACCAGCAACAGTCTCAGGATTCCATGCATGATATTCACCTTTAATGCGATATGCATAGCTTCCTGTATTATTTAAACTAAAAGGATTTGTACCATCATAACTGTAAGCCTCAAAAAATGGTTGAAGTACTTCATTAGCTATATCATCCATATCAATACCTTCAATTTTAGAAGATATACCTTTGAAATAACTGTTCAATACTGGTGATGAGATGCCTAATGCTTCAAATATATGCGCACCTCTGTAACTCCTAAGAGTGGAGTTGCCCATTTTAGAAAGTACTTTTAACAGCCCTTTATTTATTGACTTGATATAATTTTTCTTGGCAGTATCAAAATCTATATTTATAGTACCCGATTTTATCTGTTGTTGTAATACTGCAAATATCATATATGGATTTACAGCATTAGCTCCAAACCCAAACAGAAGGGCAAAATGCATAACCTCCCTAGGTTCGGCACTCTCTACAATAATGTCAATCTGCATCCTTTTACGTTTTTCTACTAAGTAGAGATGAACAGCAGAGGTTGCCAGTAAAGAAGGTATTGGTGCGTTATCAACATTAACCCCTCTGTCACTCAAAACTATATAGTTTTTACCCTCGTCAACTGCTTTTTCAACACTTTTGCATAGTTCTTCAAGCGCACTCTTTAATCCTTCTGAACCTTTTCCAGGATCAAAAAGCATGGGAATTACAGCTGTAGAAAAACCTTTGTAGCGCAGGTTTAAAAGTATATCAAATTGAGTATTGGTTAAGACTGGACTTTTCAGTTTTACTATAGGTGACATCTCTGGCATGTTTTCAAGCACATTCTGATGTATTGCGCCCATGTAGCCTGTAAGTGACATTACCAGCTCTTCTCTGATAGGGTCAATTGGCGGATTAGTAACCTGTGCAAATTGCTGTCTGAAGTAGTTAAATAGTCGCTGTGGCTTTTCACTGAATGGCGCAAGTGTTACATCGTTTCCCATCGAAGAAACAGGTTCCTTACCTTCCATTGCCATTGGGTTTATCAACAAATCAATATCTTCTACAGAGTAGCCAAATATCTTTAAGGCTGTTTCGTAATCTGAAACCTCATTTTTTACAGTTCGCCCCGATGTTGTATCATCAATATTTATACAGTTCTTATTTAACCACTCCTTATATGGGAAAGCATTTGCCAGACTCTCTTTCAGCTCTTCATCATAATATATCTTTCCTGTGAGTGTGTCAACTAAAAGCATCTTGCCAGGCTTTAGTCTGCCTCTTTCTTTTATATCATAAGGTTCAAATTCGATAGTGCCTGTTTCAGACGCTATCAACATTATGCCATCGTGAGTTATTGTGTATCTCGCAGGACGCAGTCCATTTCTGTCGAGCATACCACCGGCAAAACGACCATCGCTATAAAGAAGTGTTGCAGGACCGTCCCACGGTTCCATCATCATACTATGGTACTCGTAAAACGCTTTAAGTTCTTCTGAAATTGGATTTTTGTCGTTAAAGCTTTCCGGCACTAGCATTGCCATGGCATGCGGCAAGCTCTTTCCCGACATTAGCAGAAATTCTAAAACATTGTCAATAGAGGCACTATCACTCATATTGGGTTGAACAATAGGGTAGAGTGGAGCCAAATCGCCCAGTTGGTCCGATTTGAGCACCCTCTCCCTGCTCTTCATCCATTGTCTGTTGCCTCTTATTGTATTTATCTCTCCATTATGTGCAAGCATGCGAAATGGCTGTGCCAGATCCCATGTAGGGAAGGTATTTGTACTAAAGCGAGAATGAACAAGGGCTAAACGACTAGTGAAATTTTTGTCAGAAAGATCCCGAAAGTACTGTCTCAACTGCAGCGAAGAGAGCATACCCTTATAGATCATCTGTTTTGTTGAAAGACTTACGATGTAAAATGTTCTTTCTTTCACCACTTTATGACCTGCCAGCTTGTTCTCAATCTTTTTTCTCAGGATGTATAATTTTCTTTCTAATTCATCAGAAGAGCCCGATCCAGAGATGAAAAGTTGTTTAATGTCGGGTTCGTTGGACAGTGCAATCTCTCCTAAGCAGCTACTGTTAACAGGTACATCTCGTATATTTAAAAGTGTGAGTTGTTCTTTTGCAACCTCTTCTTTTATTATATTTATGCAAAACGCCCTTTCATTTTCGTCCTTAGGTAGAAATATTAGTCCCGTCCCATACTTTCCTTCTGCAGGCACGGCAATGCCCTGAAGTAGAATGAATTCATGTGGTATTTGCACTAATATCCCCGCTCCGTCTCCTGTAATATTATCAGAGCTTTCTGCGCCTCTGTGAACCATGTTCTCAAGTACTTGCAGTCCTTTCTCAACTATCGAATGAGACTTCTCTCCTTTTAGTGTTATAGCCAAACCAACTCCACATGCGTCATGTTCATTATTGAATGAGTAGAGCGACTGTTGTTCAAGTTTATCTAGCCTACTAAATATTGTTTTGTTATTCATCTGTTTCTTTGTTTAAAGTAGAATGTTGCATGCCACATACGGTGTAGAGTTTACTAACTAATAAAAAGCAGTTCTCTATATTTAGGTAATGTCCACATTCGGTTATCTACAATCAATTCTAGCTTATCTACATGATATCTTATCTTATCGAAGTATACTTCAACGTTGTCGTGGTAAGCTATTGCCTTTTCTCGCGAATCTGTTAATTTATTAGCAGCTTTGCGAGCTTCCACCATCTCATAAACTTTACTGTTTATTGCAGAAATGTGCTCTGCTATCTCTTCAATCAGTCCAGCATCCTCTTTTGACATTTTTTCGGCTTTCTCTTCGTCAAAAACTATTTTCATTTTATATAGATTGTCGAGAAGCATAGTTTGATATTCAGTTGCAACCGGAATTATGTGATTCATGCACAAATCACCTAATACTCTACCTTCTATCTGTATCTTTTTTGTGTAGGTTTCCCATTTTACTTCATTTCTTGCATGTAGTTCTTTTTCGTTCAACACACCAATACTCTCAAACATTTTAACCGATTGCTCAGAGGTATAAGCATCTTGTATTACTGGCACACTTGTTTCACAATCTATTCCTCGTATTGCAGCTTCTTCTTTCCATTCGTCACTATAGCCATTTCCCTCAAAACGGATGGGCTTCGATTCTTTAATATAATGTCTAAGTGTGTCATATATGGCCTCTTCAGTTTTCATTCCACTCACAGTCTTCCTGTCAATTTCCTTCTTGAAATCAATAAGTTGAGCTGCAACCACTGAATTAAGCGCTGTCATTGCAGGTGAGCAATTTGCTGAAGATCCTACAGCTCTAAACTCAAAGCGGTTTCCAGTAAATGCAAATGGGGAAGTTCTGTTTCTATCTGTATTATCAATCAACACCTCAGGAATATGAGCAACCCCCAGCTTCATGAGTTGTAATTCATCAACAGATATTTCATCATCATCAGAACTGTCTTCAATCTTATCAAGCACTGCTGTTATCTGTTTTCCAAGAAATACTGATATAATAGCAGGAGGTGCTTCATTTGCACCCAAGCGATGGGCATTATTTGCCGACATTATTGAGGCCTTTAATAATGCATTATGTTTGTAAACTGCATAAAGAGTATTCACAAGGATTGTTACAAACAGTAGGTTTTCGTTAGGACTCTTTCCAGGAGTAAAAAGACCTATCCCTGTATCTGTACAAAGCGACCAGTTGTTATGTTTGCCCGAACCATTAACACCCGCAAATGGTTTTTCATGCAGAAGTAGTTTGAAGTTATGCTTATCTGCAATCTTATGCATTAGAGACATAACCAATAGGTTCTGGTCTACTGCCAGATTTGTTTCTCCAAATATAGGAGCTAGTTCAAATTGGTTTGGAGCCACTTCATTATGGCAAGTTTTCAGAGGAATGCCATATTTGTATGACTCATGTTCAATCTCTTGCATAAAAGCAGCTGCTCTAGCAGGTATCGATCCAAAATAGTGATCTTCCAACTGTTGATTTTTAGCACTTTCATGACCCATAAGTGTTCTCTCTGTTAGAATTAAATCGGGTCTTGCCGAATATAATGCTTTGTCAACTAAAAAATATTCCTGTTCCCATCCCAGGTATGAAAACACTTTTTTTACTTCAGGATAAAACAATTTGCAAACTTCTACAGCAGCTTTATCTATAGCATTTAATGCTTTTAGTAGAGGTGTCTTATAATCTAATGCTTCACCCGTATAGGAGATAAACACTGTTGGGATGCATAGTGTATCATCAATAATAAAAGCTGGTGATGAAGGATCCCAAGCTGTATAACCTCTGGCTTCAAATGTATTTCTTATTCCACCGCTAGGAAAGCTGGAAGCATCAGGTTCTTGCTGTGCCAATAGTTTTCCCGAAAATCGCTCAATAACGTCTCCACCGGGACCGTTAGCATAATCAATAAACGAATCGTGTTTTTCAGCCGTTCCTTCTGTTAAAGGTTGAAACCAGTGTGTATAATGTGTAGCTCCCATCTCCACAGCCCACATCTTCATTCCTGCAGCCACATGATCTGCAATTCCTCTATGTAGGGTTGTTCCATTGTCAATAGCTTCCAAAACTATTCCCATAGTCTCTTTCGAGAGATACTTAGACATTTGAGCACGATTAAAAACATATTTGCCAAAATATTCTGAGGGTAGTTTACCTGGTGAAACCACTTCAACTGGTACTCTTTTCGACGCTTCTTCTACAGCTTTAAATCTTAATGTTGACATTTGAAATTGACTTTTTAGTGGTTTATATATCTATTAAATTGAATTATGTAAGTATTACACTACAAAAGTATACAAAAAGATTTAAAAACAAAGAAAAACAAGATAAAAGATAGAAAAACAGGAAAAGATTAACAAAAGGACGGATAAAGTGCGCTTTATATGACAAAAGGTTAAATATAAAAAAACCTCCTACTAAAAAAATGTAGCAGGAGGTCTATTATGCTGAATATAGATTAATTACTTACGAATATGTGTGTATGCTTTGTTGTGCCGATGGAAGATAGTTAACTCCATACCAACAGATTTGTAAAAGAACAAATGAAATAATTAGAATTATCATTGAAGTTCTGGGAGAAGAGTGTTTTTTTAATCGATAATGTATGTATACCAAATATCCAAGCCATGTTATTGCCGCCCATGTCTCCTTTGGATCCCAACTCCAATAATGCCCCCAAGCCTCTTTTGCCCATATTGCTCCCATTAGCATCCCAAGTGTAATGCAGGCAGTACCGGCATATACCATATTGTCTGCCATTACAATTATCCCAGTAGGGTTAGTTAGTTTTTTCTCACGTATTAAATAATATATAGCAACTAAAGTAACGGCTCCTAAAATTGCGTAGGAGAACATATAAATAATTACGTGGGGAGAAAACCATGGACTTTGAAGTGCGGGCATCAGTACTTTATTGTGTATATCGGGGTTTGCAATATTAACAATAATAAAAACCGCAGAAAGTATTGTTGTGAAAGATAGTATCCACTTATAGTTCCATCTGAGGTAGGTTAAGACCCCTGCAACAGGTAAAAAGAATGAATACCATAGACGTGTTTCACCCATTGTTCTAAGAGGAGGTCGCTCAAGTGAAACCCATAAACCTGCTATAAATGTTGCAAATATAATTAATCCGGCAGTAGTGAGTATAGCCGGTAGTATTTTGCTCTTACTTCTATACGCTAATGCTGCTCCACCTATCCAAAAAAGTAAAGCCGCAATTGCGAAAAATATAAATGAATCCCAAGTCATACCTTATTTTGTTTTGGTCCGGCAATGAAAATAAATAAAGCTCCTGCCATCAGCATAATAATGCCTGTATATACCATCTTTAGCCAAGGATCTCTTACTAGTTCAAAAATAGACGTGTCTGAATATTTACCCATTGAGTCGTCGTAGCTGTATTGATAGATTGTCCAATTATCTACCGATAAAGGTTTATTAACCTCAATAACAGCATTTTTTATTAACCCTTCCTCGGTGTAGATTGTAACATATGAACTATATTTCTTAACTTCCTGTGGTGGCATGGCTATGCTTACCTTATCATCAACCTTAAGCAGACTGTGAGGAAGCAAGTAACTACCGTTTGTAACCCACCCTTCAACCGGATTATCCAACCCAGGTTTTGTAGCTATAACCTTTATAGCTGAGGTGGCACCATCCATTTTCATTGGTACAACATTAGAAAAGGTGCTGTCCCTAAATATTACTGCATCAGGGTAATAGTCTAATATTTCAACTGTTACACCAGCCAATTGAGTCGTTTTACCTATCCCTTCATACATATAACTTTCTGGTCGTGCAGCAGGCAACATTCTACCAGTTTCACTCTCTATTACCACTAGTTTGGGCTCATACTCCTCTATCGTAAATGTATCTAGCTGTATGGCCAGATTTAACTCCCTAATTTCCTCTTTGTTATTCATTGCCCTCCACTCAACATTTCCCTCACTTACACTCATAGTGAGTCTTTCTAGATCAGCGCTTCCAATAATTCCACAGAATAGGGCTAAAAACAAGCCAAGATGATTTAGATAGAATCCAAAATCGCGAACGGTCTGTTTTTGTTTAGTGCGCCTGAGAGTTGTAAGTCCCAGTATAATCAGCATATATAAACAAGAAAGAACAAATGGCCAGGAAGTAGTCATACTATGCCATCCTAATATTGAAAAGAAGTTAGGGGGTAAATGTTCTGTTGGAGTATCAAATGCAAACTGAGGTAATACTCCCAGAAATACACATAAAACAATTAAAACAATAATTGAGGGCACAGTAGCATATACACCAGAGAGCCATCTTACAATTCTGTTTCTGCCTGCAAAAAAGTGTGTAGCAAGAAGCCCTATTACGAATAGGGCTCCTAAGATAATGTTAATAGGCGAAGCAAATAATGTGGGGTTAATATTTCCTAAGGTCAGTTGCAGCATTAGTCCTGCAATAACAATACCTCCTGCAACTATAAAACCTTCAGCATACCCCCATGGTTGCTCCCATATCTTTCGGGAAGAATTATTCATCTATATTTAATACTAATTACTAAAACAGAAATCCTTGTTATAATTATTTTAAACTAACTAAACGGTTATTAGACTTTGCTGTTTCTAACCATTTTGGAACAACTGTTTCTTGAAATTTACTCTTATTGCTTTTTTCCATTTCCATATCCAACCCGATATAAGCCTGTGCTTTATCTTTAGTTGAAATATCGGGAAGTGGTACACTACCTGTATGTCCAAGTTCTGTTAATACTTGAGCAATTTCAAAACGAGCTTTATGAGCACGATCGAGACTAAGTGAAAGTATTCTATGAAACTCAACAGGTGAATGGAAAGAACCCCCATGAGATGCTACTGCGTAATCCCAGCGCCACTGTGATTGGCGAATTAGTTGTAAAGCATCATGCATTTGAGTTTCTGTTGCTCCTTTTTCCCATGCAAATTGAGCTTCGATATGTGCTGATGCCAGTTCTTTCTCTGCTAGTGTGCGTATTTGATCTGCACTGCGTTGACGTTCAAAAACAGCATTTCGAAGATCTTCTTCTGTTTCGCGATGACATACCTGACAGGTATTGTTCATACTTGCAAGTGGGCTTCTGATATGGTGACTGCTATGCTTTACACCACCTTC
>CAZSBA010000054.1:0-16547 GCA_964605035.1 uncultured Proteiniphilum sp.
CTTAAATCTTTTACTCTCAGAAGGTATTCAGTTAAAACTCGATTTTGAAGATTAACTCATTCAAACAATAAAGTTCTCAGGTTTCTTTGCTTCAATATCTTTAAAGTATGCTTTTATCTTAATAATATCCTCATTGTAGTTTCCTGTAGGATGAAACACATCCAATACCCTTGCCTCTTTCTTCCCATAATCTAAACCAATTAACAAAATTGGGACATTAGCATTCATGGCAATAAAATAGAATCCCTTCTTCCACTCTTTCATCGGTTTGCGCGTACCTTCGGGTGTAATGCCCAGATGCATCCATTCACGCTTCTTAAACTCCTCAGCCAGTTTGTTTGTAAGAGACTCTTTTTTATCCCTCTTAACAGGTATCCCTCCCATACTGCTAAAGATAATATTAAAAGGAAAAAAGAACCATTCGGCCTTTATAAGAAAATTAGCCTGCCTTCCCAAAGAGTTGTAAGCCAGTTTACCCACAATAAAATCCCAGTTGCTGGTGTGAGGTGCCACTGCAAGAACGCATTTAGGAATTTCAGGAAACGGATCAATAACTTTCCATCCCATTATTTTGGTTAAGATGAACTTGCTAAGATTGCCCATATGTTAAAGTTCTTTTTAAGTGTTTTCTAAATAAATTAAAGTTATCTGTTTTCCTGGAGTTTCTCTAATTCTAACGTCATACGCTCCCATTTGTTCATAACCTTATCCAGCTTAGCTTTAACTTCCACATACTTTTGCAAATAATCCATATCAGATGCACCTTCGGGTGTTGCTAAATAAGTCTCCATTACTGAGATCTCATTTTCGTGCGATTCAATCTTTTTCTCAATATCCTCAATCTGTCTCTCTACTTTGCGTATTTTGCTGTTCAACTCTTTCTGTTGCTGATACGATAACTTATTAACGGGCTGGTCGGTAGTTGTTTCTGATGAAACACTAGCATTAACCTTAGTCTGTGCTGCTTTAGACTGTGCCGCAGCTTTAGATGCCGAGTTCGTAATCTCCAACTGTTGTAAACTATCGAGCTTCTTTTTAGAAAGATAATCATAAATACCCCCTATATGCTCTAGCACTTTACCTCCACCAAACTCATAAACCTTATTAACCAGACCATCAAGAAAGTCCCTGTCGTGCGAAACAATAATTGCAGTGCCATCAAACTCCAAAATAGCCTTTTTAAGAACATCCTTCGATGCCAGGTCGAGGTGATTTGTAGGCTCATCCAATATCAAAAGGTTCACGGGTTCAAGAAGAAGACGAATCATAGCCAAACGACTGCGTTCACCACCCGAAAGTACCTTCACCTTTTTGTCTGATGCCTCACCTCCAAACATAAAAGCTCCCAGAATATCCCTAACTTTTGTTCTTATATCACCAACCGCTACATCATCAATAGTCTCAAATACCGAAAGATTATCATCAAGCATCTGAGCCTGATTTTGTGCAAAATATCCAATGCTTACATTATGTCCAAGCTCTAACTTGCCACCATAATCAATCTCGCTCATAATACATTTTACTAATGTCGATTTTCCTTCGCCATTCTTACCAACAAATGCAATCTTCTCACCTCTTTCAATAGTCAGGTTCACATCTTTAATAACCGTGTGGTCGCCATAGCTTTTAGAGAGATCTTCCATAACCACCGGGTAAGACCCCGAACGTGGAGCAGGTGGAAACTTTAAATTGAGTCTCGAGCTGTCAATCTCATCCACTTCAATCCTCTCAATCTTTTCAAGCTGCTTTATACGCGATTGCACCTGATTAGATTTAGTTGGTTTATATCTAAATCGTTCAATAAAATCTTCAGTATCTTTTATCTGTTTCTGTTGATTTTCAAATGCTCTTATTTGCTGTTCTCTGCGTTCTTTTCTAAGATCAACATATTTCGAATAATTAACCTTATAATCATGTATATCGCCAAGTAAAACTTCAATTGTTCTGTTTGTCACTGCATCCAAAAAAGCACGGTCGTGAGATACCAACATAACAGCATTAGCCTCATTCAAAAGGAAGTTCTCAAGCCATTGTATAGATTCAATATCAAGGTGGTTTGTAGGCTCATCAAGCAAGAGTACTTCGGGCGACTGCAACAGTATCTTTGCCAACTCAATTCTCATTCTCCATCCACCGCTAAACTCTCTGGTTGGCCTCGTAAAATCGTTTCTCGAAAACCCCAGTCCCATAAGAGTTTTCTCAACCTTTGCTTCAAAATTATGTATATCAGAAATCTGCAGAAGCTCCTGAAGGTCGGTTGCCTTCTCAATTATTTTGTGGTATGCATCAGACTCATAATCTGTTCGTTCTGCCATTTCATTATGAAGTTGGTTCAATTCCTTTTCCATCTTCTGCAGATGCTCAAAAGCAAGCGATGCCTCTTCCATTACTGTGCGGCTATCATCCAGTTTCATCTGTTGAGGCAGATAGCCAATTGTGATATCCTTAGGTGTCGAAACATTACCGCTTGTAGCCTGCTGTATACCTGCCATAATCTTCAGCAAGGTAGATTTGCCCGCCCCATTTTTGCCCGTAAGTGCAACTCTTTCATTCTTGTTAAGAACAAAAGATATTTTGTCTAATAGTGTGAAACCACCAAATTCAACCGTGATATTTTCAATAGAGAGCATTTGAATTAATTTTGTGCAAAGAAAATGTATTTTAAGTGACAAAAAAAATCACACTTGATAAATTGAAGATTTTTTACTAAATTTGCATCCTCGCACTACATGTTGAAGTTCATATTGTCGAATACCAACCGACTAACCACCATCCTATTATATATAGCAACCTGTAACGACGATTATAAACTAAAGAAAAAACAATTTAAAATTTAAAAATGGCCAAATCAAATTCATTTAATAAAAGAGAAATAGAAAAAAACAAGATTCAGAAAAGAAAAGAAAAGCAATTAAAAAAAGAAGCCCGAAAGCTAGAACCAACGGATAGTTTTGAAGATATGATTGCATATGTTGATGCCAACGGTGTAATTACGGACGAACGTCCCGAACCTTCCAAAAACGAAGAAATCGAATTAGAAGATATCGAAATTTCAATACCACCCAAAGAAGTTGTAGAAAAAGTTGGTGACCCCACAGGTAGGGTAGACTTTTACGATGAAAGCCGAGGCTTTGGATTTATAAAAGAGGCCGATAGTCCACGAAAGTTCTTTTTCCATAAAAGCAATGCCGAGCATGGAATTGGAGAGGACGACCTGGTAACTTACAGATTAGAAAACGGACTAAAAGGCATAAATGCCGTAGACGTTAAGCTTGTTAAATAAGCTCCTCCTTAAGATTGTCAACTAAAACAGTTTTCTGTTCACCCGAATTCATATTCTTAAGAGTAACAGAACTGTTTTTTATTTCATTTTCCCCTATAAGTGCAACATAGGGAATTTTATTATTATCAGCATATGATAATTGTTTCTTCATTTTAGCCGATTCAGGATACAACTCACAGCGTATACCCAATTTTCTCATTTTAGTAATCAAGGGTAGAATAAAGTCCGACTCCTTCTCACCGAAGTTTACGAACAAAAGATCTGTTGAGTGAGAGAAGTTATCCGGAAAAAGATTAAGGTCGGTCAATACATCATATATACGATCTGCACCAAAAGAGATACCCACTCCCGAAACACCTTTCAAACCAAATATGCCGGTAAGGTTATCATACCTTCCACCACCTGTAATACTGCCCATTTGAGCATCAAGCGCCTTCACTTCAATTATGGCACCAGTGTAATAGTTAAGCCCTCTCGCCAGTGTTAAATCAAGCACCAGCTCATTTTTCAATTCAAGAGCGGCACATTTCTCAAAAATATACTCAATCTCTTCAACACCTTTCAATCCTGTCTCAGATGCCCCAAAAAGAGTTTTTAGTTCACCAAGCTTATCACTGGTAGTTCCGCTAAGCTGAAGTATAGGCTGAAGAGTTTTTATAGCCTCATCGGTAATCCCCAACTGACTTAGTTCTTCGTTAACCTTATCCAGTCCAATCTTATCTAGTTTATCAATAGCTGTAGTAATAACCGTAATATTATCGGCCTCACCAATTATTTCGGCAATCCCCGACAGTATTTTTCTGTTATTAATTCTTACAGATACATTAATACCAAAACGAGTAAAAACCTCATCAATAATCTGAATCAGCTCTACCTCGTTTAATAACGAGTCAGAACCAACAATATCGGCATCACACTGAAAGAATTCGCGATAACGTCCCTTTTGAGGGCGATCGGCTCTCCACACCTGCTGAATCTGATACCTTTTGAATGGAAATGTGATTTCATTTCTGTGCATCACAACATACCTTGCAAAAGGCACTGTAAGATCATACCTCAAGCCTTTCTCAGAGATCTTATTTGCAGTCTTAACAGAGTTCCCCTCATCAACATCATCGGGGCTCATGCTGCGTAAGAAATCGCCCGAATTCAATATTTTAAAAAGGAGCTTATCACCTTCTTCACCATATTTACCCATCAGAGTGTTTAGGTTCTCCATTGCAGGAGTTTCAATCTGACGAAAGCCATATAATTTATAAACCTCTTTAATTGTATCAAATATATAATTACGTTTCGCCATCTCTTCAGGCGAAAAGTCACGTGTACCTTTTGGAATTGAAGGTTTCTGCATCTTTACTCTTTACTTTATTTTCTTATTCAACTAAACCACAAAGATAGCGATTTATTTATCTGCCACCGAATGTAAACTCAACAGGAATGGGTGCAGGAACCTTAATTAATGTTTTTCCAACAGTTAGCTTTGGCCACAAATTCACCGAAACAGTTGTCTCGTTAGGTGTGATACCCAAAAACGCACTCATCTCTTTAGTTACCCTCTCTTGCGAGTATCGGTTCATCAGACTTTTAAGGTCGAAGCTCACCGGTATCGGAACAACCTTAGTCTCTCCCGGCTCAATGCGTATAGGTTGATCCATCTTACCCTCAACAAGCTCCATATCATTAAGCAATAACTGATAATCAAGAGCATCCAAAAATGCAGCTGCGGTGTTAGGGTTAGTAACATCCATATTTAATGTCATGCTAAAAGGGATATTCTGCATATTAGACCCACCAGCCAAAACAGTAGCAATAGATGCAAGATTCGATAGAGAAATGCTCGATGCATTGCCAAGGTTCATACCTGCCAGCTGTATATCGCCCAATGAACTATATTTATATATACTCTGCGAAAGTCTGTATGCGCCACCAATATTATTCATTACATCGCATCCCGATGCGAAGGTTAAAGAAAATATAGCTATTACAGAAACAATTATTTTCGATATTTTTTTCATTATAGATTAGTTTATTTAATAATTACCATTGTAGCACCATACCCATACTCCTGAAAAGAAGCATCTTGAGACTGGCAGCCTGGATATTTTTTTCTCAACTCTTTAATCAAGCTTGTTTTTAAAATTCCATCGCCCTTACCATGTATAAATACAATTTTGCGATTTTTGAATTTCAAATTACTTGTCATTACCTCATGAAATTTATTAATCTGATATTCCAGAATAGCAGCATTATCCATTCCGGCAGTTGTGTCAAGCAGCTGATTTATGTGCAGGTCAACCTCAATGATCGGATTCCTTTCTTTCCTCTCAATACGCTGTCTGGCAGGCCTTTTTGTTTCGGTCAGTTTTTCTTTAAAAGCACGCTCCAGATCACCTGCCGATACCAGAATTTCTCTTTCAGGAATATCGTCACGCATGATGTAATATACAATTGCATCATCATCAAAATAGTCGTTCTCTTTAAAGCTATGTAGTTTGTAAAACTTCACTGTGTCTATACGAAGCTCAACTGAACATGGATTTTTAAACTTATAACTCTTCTCATTCTTAAAAGCAATAAACTGCACCGCAACCTTTTCTATGTCGTTAAGTACAGATTTATCAAACTCCTCAAGAAATATTTTAGTATTCGGTTCAACAATACCTGAGTAGCGCGACTTCCATATATTGTTTTCTCTGCTCATGTAGTTAAAAGACAGATAGTAATTGCTGTCATTTACAAAATATGCTTCATAAGTGGAGGTAGACAAACTCTTAATGTCCATCGGCAGAAAAGCTATACATGCAGTAATATTCTCACCTTCAACGGTCTCTTCAGGCTCATAATATTTGTCAGCTTTAGCCTCCGGTTGCGAAACACTCTCTTTAGTGTCAGTCTTAACAGTTCTGTTTAATTCGCTTCCCGACTTGGTTTCATAATCTTCCGAAGACTTACCCATCTTTTCATCAGATGCCGATTCAACCACAACACATTCTGTAATAAGCACCGGTACATCAAAACCATGCTCATCTTCAACTATTACAATCTGTTTATTTTGGAAACCTTTCACAGTTCCTCCTCCCACGGTATTAAGGAATCTTACTTTGTCTCCTATCAATAATTTTTTCATTGTGTAGTTTAATCAATTATTCACCTTCTGTTTTATCAATTTATTAAAGCCTCGGGTGAAAATATTTTTGTTGTCTCTTGCAAAGTTGAGTAATTTTGCGGAATAAATGAATTAAAAAATGAAAAAAGATAGTGTCCATAAGATAAGAATTACTGATTTCAATTATCAGCTACCAGATGAAAAGATAGCTAAATACCCATTATCCCGAAGAGATCAGTCCAAATTACTTACATATGAAGGTTCAGAAAGTGGCTCCCCTGTTATCACAACGCAAACTTTTACCAATCTTCCAAACTATCTCCCTAGCGATACACTTCTTCTTGTAAACAATACAAGAGTTATACATGCCCGACTACTATTTAAAAAAGAGAGCGGTGCAAATATCGAGATTTTCTGTCTCTCTCCGTTCGATCCTTCAGACTACACAGCAAATTTTGCTCAAACCAAAAGTTGTTCATGGGTTTGTATGATTGGAAACTTGCGTAGATGGAAAAGCGGACCACTAAGCATGCCTATTGATATTAATGGAGATGTAGTAACACTGCAAGCAGAAAGAATAACCGCTCCCGAAGGAAAAGAGGGGCCATCTACCGATTCGATAGTTAAATTTACATGGGACAACACCGGCTATACATTCCCCGATCTGATAGAGGTTGCCGGCAAACTGCCCATTCCTCCATATTTAAACCGACAGGCAGAAGACTCAGACGACGAAACTTATCAAACTGTCTACTCTCACGTCGAGGGCTCTGTTGCCGCACCAACGGCCGGGCTGCATTTCACTCCCCAGATATTAAAAGCAATCGAAGAGAAGGGCATCAAAACAGCCCAAGTAACATTGCATGTTGGTGCCGGAACATTCAAACCAGTAAAGTCAGAGCATATTGCAGACCACGAGATGCATAACGAGTTCTTTTCGGTTTCAAGAGGAACAATAGAAAAACTGCTTCACCATAAAGGCAAAATAGTGGTTGTGGGCACAACATCTATGCGTACTCTCGAAAGCCTCTACTACATCGGAAAGAAGCTCAACTCAAACCCTGGTATAAAAGCAGATAAATTATCGGTAAATCAATGGGAGCCATACGAAGAGGCGAACCACGAAAATGATAATTCAATTGCCCCCGCAACCGCTCTAAAAGCAATTCTTGAATATCTCAAAAAAAACGAACAAGAGAGTCTGATGTCATCCACCCGGTTAATGATTGCGCCTGGCTACACATTTCATTATCCCGATGCATTGATAACAAATTTTCATCAGCCACAAAGCACATTGCTGCTACTTGTTTCGGCCTTTGCGGGTGACAACTGGAAGAGTATCTATGAATATGCTCTACAGAACAATTACAGGTTCCTAAGCTATGGCGATAGCTCAATCATATGGAAAAACATCAAATAAACATGTATTTAGGTTAAAATGAAATCCAACCCTCATTAACTACCTATTTTTTTTGTATTATTGCATACTTATATAGTTTACAACAAACAGACTGTTTCTCGCTATGGTATTTAGCTTAACTAAACAGTCAGAATATTTAAATAATTCTATTTACAACAATTGGCTAAAAAAGTCCTCCGCATATTCGCAATTATTGTAATCAGTATCATACTGCTTAATATTTTGCTCTTCCTTACCTTTAGCATTCCTCAAGTGCAAAAGAAGGCAGCCGAAATTGCTTTAAATAAATTTGGAAATATAATAGGCACAAAAACCCAACTCGAAGGTCTTCGCATCCGTATGCTCAATTCGGTAGAACTTAAGGGACTATACGTAGAAGATCAGCAAGAGGATACTCTGTTATATACCCAAAGCTTGTCAGTCAGAATCAGAGCCCTCGATCTGCTAAGAGACAAGATAACAGCTCATAGAGTTGTATTAGAAGATTTTAATGCAAACATCCACCGCGAGACACCCGAAGAGCCTTTCAATTTTCAATTCATTTTAGATTCACTGGTAGTTGAGAAAGACTCTACCATTGAAGTTGATAAGAAAACTTGGAAGATTTCCGCCGAAGATGTAATTCTTGTAAACGGCAATCTTAGCTATAATGTTTTGTCAGAGCCTCATACCCCAGGTCAGTTCAACAGCAATCATATAGAAGTTGACGATTTCAATTTCAGAGCAACAGCAAGCTTTGTTTCAATAGAAGATATGAGTGCCGAGATTAAACTATTAAGCTTCAACGAAAAAAACTCAGGCATCATACTCTCTAAGTTAGAAGTCGATGTAGTAGGAAAGGATTCACTTTTTAAGAGCCGAAGACTAAACCTTGAATTAAATCAAACCGACTTACAGCTGCGAGATGCCAGTTACCATCTGGGCACTCAGGAGTTCGCCTTAAGGCTGGTAAGCGATCAGGTAGACCCAAAAGATATTGGTATCTTCTATGCGCCTCTAAACGACTTAAGCAAGATGCTCTCATTTAACCTCGAGGCCGAAGGTAATTTACCTGAAGCCAGTCTCACCAGATTCGAGTTCGACTACGGCAACGATACAAAATTAGATATCACCGGAATGATATCCGATTACAGCAATTTCGATAATAGCAATCTAAGAGCCGATGTAAATAAACTGCAAACCACTCAGCAAGATTTAGAAACAATTATTAAAGTCTTTGCACCCCTCTACGACTCTCCCCCTCAATTACTTGCAATAGGAGATATGGATCTTAAGCTTACCGCTTTTGGCAAGCTAAATCAATTCAGATATAATGGCAATATAATCACCGATCAGGGCGATGTAGCATTAAACGGCATTGGCAGAATCAGAAATAGCTTTGCAAATCTAAGTTTCGAAGGTCCGGTTGAAGTAAACAATTTTCAGGTAGCCAATATTATCGGAGAGGGTGCCGGAGTGGGAAATACAACCATGAGGTCTGATGTTAAAGTAGTTATCCCACGTGGAGGAGAAATCTCCATCACTGCCGATGGCAATATAGAGTCTTTACAGTACAAAGAATTTTTATACAACGATATTCGCTTCGATGGTCAGTATCAGGGCACAAACGTAGCTGCCAATATTAATATGAACTCCCCAACTAATAAATTCAATCTGTTTGGTGATATCACTTTTGGCAATCAGCTGGGCTTTATCGTCAAGGGCGATGTAGAGCAACTAGATCTTAGACCTTTTCTTATGATGGATAATTGGAGTGCCCCAATATTAACAACAAGTATAGAAGCCGATATGTCGGGTAAAACAATAGACGATATTACCGGAACACTTGTAATTGATAATACCTCAATTGTCGATAGTAATTTTATTTATAATCCCGGACCAATTTACCTGCAGGCTTTGGCCGATGAGGGAGAGGGCAAGAAAATTCAGATGATGTCAAGCTTCATGGAGGCAGAGATCACCGGCGATTACTATTTTACAACCATTGCAAACGAGTTTAAGCAGCAACTACAACCTCATCTTCCATCACTTATACAGTTATCCGGCTCAGAATCAACCGGCAACTATGTTTCTGCCAATACATCAGATGATGGTTCTAATTTGTATACCAACAGCGGTAAAAACAATTTCAACTTCAACATCTCATTAAGTAATACCGAGGATTTCTCTTACACCTTTGCATTGCCTTTTTATAATGTAGAAGAGGCCACAATCAGCGGAAGTGTAGATATGGTTAATCAAGAGGGATTGGTTATAGATGGTTATATACCGCGACTAATGTTTGGTAATAACGATATCAGAGAAACTAATATCGATCTTAACAGTGGAGAGTCGGGCGTTAACTTAGATGTAAATAGTTACCTGGTTCAGAGCAACGGATATATAAACGCTATATTAAATACCGCCGTTGCAAACGATTCGGTAATAAACAGAATAGGCTTCGATGTAGAGAAGAGTAATAATAAGTCCGATGGCTCTCTCCTCATTTCACTGGGTTTCAACCGCAACGTTTTAGATGAGTTGGCAACAAACATCACAGTGCACTCTACTACCATAGATTTTAATGGAAAGAATATCGATGTTAACGAAGCTTCAATAGTTTATAGTAAAGACAGGATATCTGTTGATAATTTTGGTATCAGCGAAGATCAGATGTTGTTACTGGGGATTGATGGAATAGCCTCTAAAAGCGAAGCCGATAATATTCGTATCTACTTCAACAACACAGAGCTATCTAATATTCTAACAGCATTTAATGTATCAAATATACATGGATCTATTAATGGAGAGATTTTTATTCGCCAGGCATTAGAAACCCCAATGATCAGAACCGAAGCACTTCGTATAGAAGATATAGCTGTTCACTCCGACACAATTGGCACGCTGCAAATCGAAGGCGACTGGGATCAGTTGTACTCAGGATTAAACCTGAACGCTAATCTAATGAATAACGGAGAAAGAAGATTCAATATCGAGGGATATGTACCAACAGGAGACGACAGTCCAAGCCCAATGGATGTAAATATAGTAATGGAAGATTTCGAGCTATATGCACTGCAGCCACTTACTGCAAATGCACTTAGTGAATTGTCGGGACGCCTAAACTCTAACATCAATATATCAGGCAAGCTGTCAGAGCCAATCACAGAAGGATGGCTCGGAATAGATGAAGGCAAAATGAAGGTAGCGTTTACCAATGTAACATACTTCCTGTCAGACACAATCGACATTGGAAGAGATAATGTTGGACTCGAAAATCTTGTCATACGCGATCAAAATGGTCATACAGCAAATCTCAGTTTAAAGCTCACACACACAAATTTCGGTCGCTTGGTATACACAGCCGGCATAACCCTCAACGACTTTATGTTGCTAAACAATAAAGACAGAACCGATATGATGGTTTATGGCGATATGAGATTGTCGGGCAAACTGAATCTTACCGGTTCTCCAAATGGAATATACGGGGATGCCGACCTAACAACACAAAGTGCGTCCGAATTAACATTTGTGCTTCCACAAACTGCCAAGGCAACAGAGTATAGCGGTGTTATATATATCAACACAGAGCAAGCCGACTCGCTTGAATTCCTTAGAAGAAGAGACGAGCCAATAGACAGAACAAGCAACCGTCCCACCACAGCCATGCCAATAGTAATGAGGGCTACACTAAACCTAACACCACTCCTCGAGGCATCTGTGGTATTAGACCCCACAACAGGCAATGCCCTTGAGGTGAGTGGCAACGGAGAGATTAATGTAAACTATAACTCAAAATCTACGCCACCGGTGCTACTATATGGCGATTATGTAATTAATAGTGGTAAATTCCATTATAACCTACAGAGCCTCAGAACAATTGATTTTAGTATTCGCGAAGGCAGCCGCCTTACAATGGAGGGCGATCCTTTAAACACTCAGTTTAATATCACAGCCTACCTGCCTGTACGCGCCGATTTGGCAGCATTGAGTCCCACTTTCACAACAGAGCTCGTAAACACACGTGTACCTGTAAACGCGTTACTGCAAATCAGAGGCGATTTAGAGGCAATGGATCTTCAGTACGATATCGAGTTGCCCGAAAGTTCAAACGACATACAGCAGCGTGTAAATAGCTTTATCAGCGACGAGGAGACAAAGATTCTTCAGTTTGCATATCTGGCAACTACTGGTAGCTTTATCCCTTCAGAGGGATCACCCGATCTCAATTTCGGATCCTCTGTATTCTCTAAATTCGCTGCAAACACACTATCAAGAGGATTAGATGCACTGTTTGCAAATGCGCTAAACGACAACTGGTCGGTAAGCACCAACCTCGAGTCGGTAGATGGCACATTTGATAATGTACGTATGGGGGTTGATGTTTCAACGCGACTGCTCAATAATCGTTTGCGAATCACAACAAACCTCAGTTATGGCGATAACAGTATGATGGCTACTGAGCAGGCTTTTATGGGTGAGTTTGAATTAGAATATGATTTAAACAGCTGGTTAATGCTGCGTGCCTATAACAGGGCCAACGACCGTTTTTATCGTCGCAATCCCACAACACAAGGTGTGGGGGTTGTTGTTACCCGAGAGGCTCAATCAATAAAAGATCTTTTAAGGTTTAGATTTGTAAGACCAAGAGATGAAGATGAATAGACAGATAAAAAAATATATATCCTTCCTGTTTACATTGCTGATACTAGCATCATGCAATGTCACAAAAAAAGTGCCCGACGGTGGTTATCTGCTCAATAAAACAGATATCAACTCCGATATTAAAGGCATAAGCAATTCAGAACTCAAATCGTACCTCAGGCAAAGGCCCAACTCCTCTATTCCTCTGGTGGGTAAATGGAAGCTGCATATGTATAATCTGCCCAACAACGACTCAACCTGGCTTAACAGACAGATGCTCAAATATGGCGAGCCACCTGTTTTATACAACGAGCAGCTAGCAGTTATCTCGGCCGAACAGATTCGTTTGCATCTCAATAATAAAGGATATCTGAATGCCGAAGTTGATACAGCAGTAGTCAAGAGCGATAAAAAGGCAGAGGTTACATTCGATGTTGTTGGTAATGAGCCACACAGAATACGTAATTTCAACGACACAATTAATTCGGTAGACACAACCATATATAATATACTTAGCACCACAGGCCGATTAGATATTATAAAGGAGAATGATATATTCGATCTCTCAGTGCTAGAGCAGGGTAGAGAAAATATGACCACAATGCTCAGAAACAGAGGATACTATAATTTCTCTAAAGAGAACTTCTTTTTCCTTGCCGATACCACATTGGGCCAGAATCAGGTTGATGTAACACTCTCTTTAAATAACCCCACTGAAGACACCAGACACCAGCAGTATAATATTGGTAATGTGTTGGTTATTAATGGTGTTACCTCAGAAATATTAGACGACTCTACCAGGTATAATCTCTTAGATACTATCGAATACAGAGGCATTAATATCGTACAGGAGAAGAATCCGTTCCTTTCTCCCCGAGCAGTATACTACAACACATTCTTAAGACCCGGCAGGTTATACTCCGATCGTATTGTGGAGCGAACATACTCCTCGCTAAACGGCATGGGTCCTATTAATCAAACATCTATAAACATTACACCTGTTGTCAGAAACGACTCAAGTCTACTCGATTCAAGAATAACTCTCTACCCCGGAAATGTGCACTATATGCAATTTGGTGTCGATGGCACTAACTCAGCTGGCGACCTTGGTGTGGGTAGCAACCTAACCTACGAGCACCGTAATATTTTTAATGGAGGTGAAACTTTCAGAGTGAGGCTCAATGCTGCTTATGAGTTTATACGTGCAACCGATAGTCTCGACCTGCTAGATAACAGCTATTACGAGTATGGAGCCGAGGTGTTTCTCTCAATCCCGCAGTTGTTGCTGCCCTGGGTATTAAAGCAATTAAGAGATCAGCCTTCAGCTTCAACCGAATTCTCAATTGGTACCAACTTCCAGAAGAGGCCCGAATACTTCCGTCAGTTCTTCAACTTATCAAATCGCTTTCAATGGTCGTCAATGGAGTGGAGAATGATAAATGTACTCGAACCAATGGGTATAACATATGTAAGAATGCCCTGGTCATCACAAAGATTCAAAGATCTCTACCTCAGCGAAGAGGTCAATCCTATATTAAGGTATAGCTACGACGAGCAACTTATCGTACGCTCATCATATAACATTACATACACCAACTATAGCCGCATATCCCGAAGAGATATGCCCAGCATCCCATTTCGTATAAAATCCGGAATAGAGGTTGCCGGCTGGCTTCCACGCATAATAACTGGTATGGGAGGTGGTAAGCAAAACGACAGAGGAGTTGAGGAGTTTTTTGGAATACCCTACTCAGAATATGTGAAGGGCGATTTTGATATAGCACCCATGTACAGAATAGACGATACAAAATCAATTGCCGCTCATCTCTCATTAGGAGTAGCATACCCCTATGGCAATTCAGACGTATTGCCATTCGAGAAGCGATATTTTGGTGGAGGAGCCAACAGCGTAAGAGGATGGAGCACCCGCACACTTGGACCCGGTACCTACGGCAGAGACTCCACAGGTCACGATTTTGGTCATAGAGTGGGAGAGATTAAGCTCGATTTAAGCGTTGAGTACAGGCGTAAGGTTTCACGCTTAATTGAACTTGCAGGGTTTATAGATGCCGGAAATATATGGACAATAAAAGATTATGTAGAACAACCGGGAGGCCTGTTTAACCTGTCCACTTTTTATAAAGAGCTCGGAGTTGCCTATGGGGTGGGGCTTAGGTTCGACCTCAATTTCCTCCTTATCAGAGTAGATGGTGGTATGAAAGCACACAACCCGGCACTCCAGGAGGGGTCGCGCTGGACAGTGTTTAAACCAAACTTCAAAAGAGACTTCGCATTTCATTTTGCGATAGGCTATCCTTTCTAGTTATAATATAAATCTATCAAATATTATTTTTGATTCTAATTACTTACCTTTGCCCCCAGGTTATAAAATTAAATATTAAAAATGGAGATTGTTTGGTTAGTAGTATCGTTAGTTATTCTTTATTATGGTGCCGAAGGGCTGGTACTTGGGGCTTCGTCATTAGCAAAACGTTTAGGAATTAGTGCTCTTGTAATTGGATTAACAATTGTGTCAATCGGCACAAGCATGCCCGAGCTGGTTGTAAGCATCAAGGCAGCCATGATTGGTCAGAGCGCCCTCTCTGTAGGCAATGTACTAGGGTCTAATTTTTTTAATATCGGACTCATACTAGGTATCTCGGCAATTATCTATCCCCTGATGGCAAAGCGCCAACTTTTAAAGCTAGATGTGCCAATTATGATATTCTCATCAGTATTATTTCTGATATATTTTATAGACTCCAAAATATCGCGCATCGAAGCAATATCATTACTCCTAATTCTGATAACATACATAACCTATCTGCTTGTTTCGTCAAAAAAAGATAAAAATGTAAAACCCGATTCAAACGACGATGATATAAAGCTCACCAAACACTGGTCGCTCGATATTATCTTTATAGTAGTGGGACTGGTTGCTTTGGTTTACGGATCCGACCTGCTTGTAGTAAACGCAATAATCATTGCCGAACGCCTTGGTATGTCAGAAGCAATGATAGGATTAACCATTGTGGCAGCAGGCACAAGCATGCCCGAGCTGGCAACCTCTGTAGTGGCAGCAATTAAAAAACGCTCCGATATAGCCATTGGTAATATTGTAGGCTCTAACATCTTCAATATACTCTTAATCCTGGGCGTTGCAGGCACAATTCAGCCAATTACTACACCAGACATAAACTATATCGATGGTCTTTTTGTTGTTCTCTTAGGAGTTGTTCTGTGGTTCTTTATGAAGCATAGCTCAAGCATCAGAAGATGGCAGGGTGCTATATTTGTTTTACTCTATATAATTTATTTCTACTATAAGCTCAATATGTAATTCAGCTACATTGATACAAGAAATAAAATGATTTAATGATTAAGCTATTTTGTTTTACATCAATTCTTTTAATGACATGTTTTTTATCTGCACAAGATAAACATGATAAGACAGAGTATAAAAGTATATCATTAAATTATAAAGATGAAGTTCGCAAAACTATCATCTCTAAAGCCAAAGAATTTCCAGATAATACACAACTTTCTATCGCAATCACAAAAAACGGTAAGACAGAGTATTATGGAATTATTAAACAGAACGATTCTATAAAATTTATAGAAAATCAGAATAAAATATTCGAAATCGGTTCAATTACAAAAGTGCTTACTGCCACCCTGTTAACATCGCTGGTAGAGGAAGGGCAAATAAAATTAACCGACAATATCAATCGTTACTACCCCTTTCCCTTCAAAAACAATACAAAGCTTACTTTCCAAAGCTTAGCCAACCATAGCTCCGGACTACCCCGTTTGCCCTCTAATCTGGTTTTTTTAGATCCAGATAATCCCTACAGGCACTACAATAAAAGCTATCTCGATAAGTATTTAAAAGATCTAATAGAGATAAAAAGCGATAGCAAAAACAACTACACCTATTCAAATCTAGGATTCGCAATATTAGGATATACACTAGGGTTATCACAAAATAAAGAATTTGAACAACTGCTGCAAGAAAGAGTATTAGATAAGTACGGCATGAAGCAGTCATATACCAGAATATGCCATATCAGCAACAATCTTGTAGCAGGCTTGAACGCAAATGGAGATATAACCCC
>CAZSBA010000055.1:0-16521 GCA_964605035.1 uncultured Proteiniphilum sp.
AAACGGGAGTTAAAATGAAAACGGTTTCGTAATTATTCATACTTAATTAATTGTTATTGTTTAAATTAATAATTCACTAAAGTTAGACTATTCATCGCTATGTCATAATACAAGCAAGCTTGCATTATGCTCATTTAGCTTGACAAATAGTTCTAATTTTTAGAGCGGCAAAGATAGCACAAATTATCTTATTATCAAAGTAGTAATATTGAATACTTTCACTTATATATATTTTTTCTATTGGTCGTCCATAAATTGATGTTGGTTCAACTTTTTGCATTTACATTTGTTCTTTATATAAATCAAAAGTAGAATTTATAAGAATGAAGAAAAAAATTAACCAGGCACTGGTTATCTTTGGAGCCTCAGGTGACCTCACCTACCGTAAACTCATTCCTGCAGTTTTCGATCTTTTTATGAACGACTCTCTGCCCGAGGGTTATGCTGTTTTAGGAGTTAGCAGAACTGATTATAGCGACGATAAGTTCCGCAAAAAAATGAAGGAAGGGATTCGTTTGTTTGCTCACTACAAAGATGCATCCACTGATAAAATTAACACGTTCCTTTCTAAACTATTCTATCTAAGCATAGATACCTCTAAAGGAGATGAATATGGAAAAGTGAAAGATAAATTGGATAAGCTAAACAACAAATTCAACCTTAAACAAAATTATATCTTCTACCTGTCTACTCCACCTTCTTTATATAATACAATTCCTAAGTTCTTATATGGACATGGACTTACTTTACAACAAAAAGGTTTTCGTAGAATTATAATTGAAAAACCATTTGGACACGATCTTCAGTCGGCAATAGATTTGAATCATCAGCTTTTAGAATTCTTTCAGGAAGACCAGATTTTTAGAATAGACCACTATTTAGGCAAGGAAACCGTACAAAATCTTATGGTTACAAGATTTGCAAATGGAATATACGAGCCTTTATGGAACCGAAACTACATACGTCATGTTGAGATTACAGCTGCTGAAAGCATTGGTGTAGAAGATAGAGGTGGGTACTATGATCAGGCAGGTGCTTTGCGAGATATGATTCAAAATCATCTACTTCAGGTATTATCGTTAGTAGCAATGGAACCACCGGCTAAAATAACTGCAGAAGATATCAGATATGAAAAGATGAAAGTATTCCGCTCATTACGTCCTTTAAGTAAAAATGATCTTAAAATCAATGTTATCAGAGGTCAGTATACTGAAGCGACCGTAAGAGGAAAACATTACAACAATTACAGAGACGAGAAAAATGTCAACGCCAACTCTCGCACAGAAACATACGCAGCTCTTAAGATATTTATTGACAACTGGCGCTGGCAAGGTGTTCCTTTTTATATTCGAACGGGCAAGCGTTTACCAACTAATGTTTCGGAGGTGGTTATACATTTTAATCCATCTCCTCAAAAACTTTTTAAACAACTTGATGAGTCTACTAGCTCAGACAATCAACTAATTCTTAGAATTCAACCTGATGAAGGCATCTTATTAAAAACAGGAATGAAAGTACCTGGCAGTGGCTATGAAGTTAGATCTGCTAATATGGATTTTCATTATTCAGAACTAAACGATCATTATATTCCAAGTGCATATGAGCGTTTGATACTCGATTGCATGACAGGAGACAATATGCTATATATGCAAGGGGAAGCAGCAGAAGAGACATGGAAATTTGTACAGCCAATTCTCGACTACTGGGAAAACGATAAAGATGCAACACTACACGGTTACCCATCAGGGTCGTGGGGTCCTGATGTTTCAGATGATTTGATTGAAGGCAAAGAAAACACATGGAGGTACCCATGTAAAAATCTTGCAGAGGATGGTATCTATTGTGAATTATAAGTAAAATAAGTACAGAAAAATAATATAAATGGAAATTCAGATATTCAATTCATTACATGAGTTAAATGAAACTTTTACCGAATGGTTTAAGGAGTTTAGCTCTTCGGAAAAACAGATAACAGTTGCTCTTTCGGGAGGCACCACACCAAAGTCACTATTTGACTACTGGTCGTCTTTGCCTGAGGGCGAAATAGACTGGGCAAAGATTAAGTTCTTCTGGGGAGATGAGCGTTGTGTTCATCCTGAAGACAGCGAGAGCAACTTCAAAATGACAAAAGAACATCTATTTGACAATATTGATATCCCTAAAGATAACATTTTCAGAATTAAAGGAGAAAATAATCCTGCAGAAGAAGCAAAGAGATATAGTGAGGTGCTTAATAGTGAATTAGAGCAACAAAACGGAGCACCTGTTTTTGATATTGTGATACTGGGTATGGGAGATGATGGACATACGGCTTCTATCTTTCCTCATGAGATAGAACTTTGGAATAATGATAACAATTGTGTTACGGCCACTCATCCAATTAGTGGTCAGATAAGGATTAGTTTAACAGGAAAAATAATAAATGCTGCTAAAAATGTTGTGTTTCTGGTAACAGGTAAAAATAAGGCCGAAAAGGTCAAAGAGGTAATTGAACAACCTCAACTGGCGGAAAAAAAATATCCGGCAGCACTTGTGCAACCGGATTCAGATAACTTATATTGGTACTTAGATGAAGCTGCTGCAGATATGATAATGTAATTTCCGATATATAATATACTGGATTTGTATCACTTCTTTATCTAACAGTTTTTATTCTATAATCGCAAGCTACTTTTCCCTTTTCCATATTTGTGAGCTTACTCTTATTCATTCTTCTACGAAGAAGTGAAATTTTATCGGTAAATAGTATCCCATCCAAATGATCATACTCATGCTGGATAACTCGTGCCAGATACCCTCTATACGTCTCATCATGAGCTTGTAGAGTTTCATCCAAATATTTTATTCGAATTTCATCTTCACGAGTAACTTTTTCATGAACGCCAGGAATACTAAGGCAACCCTCTTCAACCACTGCCATTTCACCTCCCCGTTCAGAGATATGAGCGTTTATAAACACCTTCTTCATATCTTTAAACTCGGGATTCTCTTCGGTGGCAAGTGGTGATAAATCTACTACAAAGATTCTATCTTCGAGTCCTACTTGAGGAGCAGCCAAGCCTACCCCTTCGGCCTGGTACATTGTCTCAAACATATTATCTAACAACTCCTTTAGGTTGGGATAATTGTTGGGGTCTATATCCCGTGTAACCTTTCTCAGCACGGGATGTCCATAAATATAAATTGGTAAAATCATAATTTTAATCTCTTGCTTTCCATATATCCCTGAAGAATAATGGTAGCGCTTATTTCATCAACTAGTTCCTTGTTTCTACGATCTTGCTTTTTCAAACCACCATCAATCATTGCTCTATGAGCAAGCTTAGATGAAAATCTCTCGTCGCAGTATTCAACTTTTATACTTGGATATATTTTTCTTAACCGATTTACAAATGGTTCTATTCTTTTCATATTCTCAGATGGCTCTCCGCTCATCTGTTTAGGTAATCCAACAATAATAGTTTCTACCTCCTCCTTTTTTAGATAATCTTCGAGAAACACTAAAAGTTTGGACGTTTCAACAGTTGTCAGCCCATTTGCAATAATCTGAAGAGGGTCGCTAACAGCTATACCAGTACGTTTTTTGCCGTAATCAATAGAAAGTAATCTAGCCATAAATAAATTCTTATGGTGCTTCAAAAGTTCTTCTACGAAGCTCAAAGTCTCGACCAAGATATTTCTCTCTAACAACAGGATTATCGGCTAATTCCTCAGCTGTACCCTGAAATAAAACTTTTCCTTCAAAAAGAAGATACGCTCTGTCTGTTATACTTAGTGTCTCATCCACATTGTGGTCGGTTATGAGAATGCCAATATTCTTGTATTTTAACTTAGCCACAATAGATTGGATATCTTGAACAGCTATTGGGTCGATACCTGCAAATGGCTCGTCAAGCATAATAAATTTTGGATCTATTGCTAGACACCTTGCAATCTCTGCACGACGACGTTCGCCTCCCGACAGCCTATCTCCATAGTTCTTACGCACTTTTTCTAAACCGAACTCTTCAATTAAACTCTCCAATTTATCTTCTCGCTCTTTGGGAGTTTTGTCTGTAAACTCAAGTACTGATCTGATATTATCTTCGACACTCATTTTCCTAAATATTGAAGCTTCTTGAGCAAGATAACCTATGCCGCTTTGAGCGCGTTTAAAGACAGGATATTTAGTAATGTTTTGTTTACCTATAAAAATATCTCCTTCATTAGGAACAATCAAACCAACTGTCATATAAAATGTTGTGGTCTTTCCTGCACCGTTGGGCCCGAGCAATCCAACAATCTCGCCTTGCTTAACATTTATAGAGACGTGACTAACTACAGTACGCTTACCATACTTTTTTACAAGATTATTTGTACGAAGCATAAGCTTTTCGCCTTGCTCAGAAAATGTTTCATCTATAGAAACACTCTCACCTATATCAGTAGTCGCAGATATTTCATCTAAATGTTCGCTCATTTGTAGGAAAATTTATACAAAGGTATGAAAAAGTTGCCATTAAATAATCAATCAGTAATTACTATCTCCGCTTTTTCTACCTCACCGTTCATGGGTGGGTGCAATTTTGCAACTCTTACCTCAAGCGAAGCGA
The DNA here is from genome assembly GCA_964605035.1 of uncultured Proteiniphilum sp. Classification (GTDB taxonomy): domain Bacteria; phylum Bacteroidota; class Bacteroidia; order Bacteroidales; family Dysgonomonadaceae; genus Proteiniphilum. The sequence goes on from CAZSBA010000055.1 coordinate 4,593, forward strand.
TTTCGCTGTATTGCACTGATATTCTTTTATATATCCTAGCGGCAACATGCTCCAACAACTTAGACGGAATCTCCATCTCTTGTTTTACCAAATCATAAACATCAGCATAACTTATGGTATCTCTAACGTCATCAGACTCACAAGCTTCTTTAAGTTCGGCATCAATGACTATGTTAATTACAAAATCGCCACCAACTATACTCTCATGAGGCAAAACCCCATGAAAAGCACGAAACTTCATATTACATAGGTTAATTCTTGTCTTCATCTATTCTAACTGTTTTTAGGACTCAAATATAAGAACATTTTGTTATATTTGTTGTTTTTAAATTAGAGTTGTCTTTCTATCATAGTTATTTATCACTGAGATTCAATCTTATATAACAAAGACAATTCCAAACAAATACAAAAACATCAGTACATGAAGAAGAACGAAATCCCGGAACGACTAACAGCCATGCGTCAATTTTTAGAAGAAGAAAGCATTGATGCTTTTATAGTCCCTAGCACAGATGCTCATCTTAGCGAATATCCACCTAAATATTGGGAATCTAGAAAGTGGATTAGTGGCTTTACAGGATCTGCAGGAACAGCAGTTATTACAAAAAAAAGTGCAGGTGTATGGACCGACTCTCGCTATTTCATTCAAGCAGCTGATGAGCTAAAGGATACAGGTTTCGATCTATTTAAAATGGGTCAATCAGACACTCCAGATATGACCTGTTGGATAATAGAACAGGTTGGAGATGGGGGTACGGTGGGGATTGACGGACTTGTATATGCCGCCTCAGAAGCTAAAGCTATTAAGGAAAAGCTAGAGAAAAATAATATTGCATTAAACACATCATTTGACCCATTCTCCAAAATAAGAAAAGACAGGCCCGAGATACCAAAGAATAAAGCTTTTACACTTCCTGTTGAAATAGCCGGAGAAACAGTTAAAAGTAAGATTGATAGAATAAATGCCGAACTGAAGAAGTTTGGGGCTGATGGAATAATTATTGCAACTCTTGATGCTGTTGCATGGACTTTCAATATAAGAGGTAACGACGTAGATTATAATCCCGTTGCAGTTGCATATGCATACGTTTCGGAGAATGAATCTGTCCTCTTTATTAACCCAGATAAACTTAGTGATGAGGTTGCTCTTTCTTATAAAGAGCAAGGTATAAAAGTGACCGATTATAAAGAAGTTTTTGAATATGTTAGCCTGTTTCCCGAAGGTCATAAAATATGTATTACAGGAAATAAGATTAATTGGAAGTTACTTCAATCAATACCTGCCTCATGTGAGATAGTTGATGTTCCTTCTCCGGTGGATTTGATGAAAAGTAAAAAAAACGAAACCGAACTTAAAGGTTTCCGTAATGCTATGATTAAGGATGGGGTTGCATTGGTAAAATTCTTTATGTGGCTGGAAGAAGCCGTTCCAGCTGGTGAAGTAGATGAAGTTACAGTTCAAGAAAAACTACGTGAGTTTCGTTCGCAACAAGATTTGTTTGTTGGTGAAAGTTTTGGCACAATTGCCGGATATAAAGGTAACGGCGCAATTGTACATTACAATGCGATACCCGAAACTTGCCTTGAGGTGAAACCAGAAGGATTGCTACTTATAGACTCAGGTGGTCAGTATAAAGACGGTACTACTGATATAACGAGAACTGTTGCTGTGGGTGAACTTACAAAACAGATGAAAACTGACTATACAAATGTTCTTAAAGGCCACATTGCAATTGCAACGGCAATTTATCCTGAGGGCACAAGAGGGTCTCAACTTGATGTATTGGCACGCAAAGCTCTGTGGAACAACTGCGTTACCTATTGGCATGGAACTGGCCATGGCATTGGGCACTTCTTAAATGTACACGAAGGTCCACAAAATATACGATTGGAAGAAAATCCAACTATATTACAACCTGGTATGGTTACTTCAAACGAACCTGGTGTATATCGTGCAAATCAATATGGCATTCGCATTGAAAACCTTATTGTTACACAGGAGTATCAAAAGACAGAAGAGTTTGGCGAATTCTATGATTTTGAAACCATCACTCTTTGTCCTATAGACACTAAGCCTATTTCAAAGAAATTACTTACAAAGAGTGAAATTAAATGGTTTAACAAGTATCACAAAATGGTATACAAGAAACTTAAGAAACATTTAAGTAAAGAAGAAAAAGCTTGGTTGAAGAACAAAACAGCACCAATTTAATTCAAATTAATAATTAATCAAAAGTCGGTGTATAGGTTTATGAAAAACAATACCCGACTTTTTTATTTTAAAATTATGGCTCTAATAAAATCAGTTAGAGGCTTCACACCTGAAATAGGCGAAAATTGCTATTTAGCGGAGAATGCCACTATAATAGGAGATGTGATAATCGGCAAAGATTGTAGCATTTGGTTTAATGCAGTAATTCGTGGTGATGTAAACTCGATTCGCATTGGCAACAGAGTGAATGTGCAGGACGGCACTGTAATCCATACTCTATATCAGAAATCGGTTTCAATAATTGGCAACGACGTCTCTATAGGGCATAACGTCGTGATTCACGGGGCTGAAATTAAGGAAGGAGCCTTAATAGGGATGGGCGCAGTTATACTAGATCATTCCGTTATAGGCGAAGGATCTATTATAGCTGCCGGCTCAGTTGTACTAAGCGGAACTATAGTAGAGCCAGGTAGTATATATGCAGGTGTACCGGCAAAGTTTGTAAAGAAAGTCAACATTACACAATCTAAAGAGATGAACCATAAGATAGCAAACAACTATCTTATGTATGCAAGTTGGTTTAAGGAGAACGATAAATAGTTCTAATCTGATAAACTAGCGCTCGTGAGCAGTGCCCTTTCGGTTAGCATCAACCATTTTATATAACTGGTCGTTGGGTCTGATTTTCTCATTTGTTTTAATTGAGAAATAATCACCTTTTACTGCTTCCTCAGTAGATTTCAATTCAATCCTTATATCTTGCGCAGTAACAAAAACAGCACCTGTTGTAGGGCCTGTTATCAGCAACTCGTCGCCTTGCTTAACCGACTGTGTTTCTATGAGAAATTCAGTCACACCCAGTTTGGTAAAATGTTTTATGGCCTTTCCTACGTAAACTTTTCTTTTTGTTGCACCCGAACCGTAGCGATGAGTCCATTCACCTAATCGCTGACCAAGGTAGTAACCATCCCAAAATCCACGGTTAAAAACAGTTGAAAGCTTATCGTTCCACTCATCAATTTTTTCTTGTGTGAAAGTATCGTTGCAATAACTTTCAATTGCTTCTCTATAGCAAGTAGTGACTATACGAACATATTCAGGTCCTCTTGCCCTGCCTTCTATCTTAAAAACCTTAACTCCTGCATCAAGCATTTTATTCATAAAATGAATTGTTTTAAGATCTTTGGGAGACATAATATATTCATTATCAATCTCTAATTCAATATCGCTAGTCTTATCTTTAACTATATACCCTCTACGACAAATTTGATTACATGCTCCACGATTTGCGGATAAGTCTTTCTCATGTAAACTTAAATAACATTTCCCTGAAACAGCCATACAGAGGGCACCGTGTGCAAACATCTCTATTTGTACTAGCTCACCTTTAGGTCCTTTTATCTGCTGATCCACAATGTCTCTGTGTATTGCCGCAACCTGATCAAGATTGAGTTCACGAGCCAAAACTACTACATCTGCATATTGAGCATAAAATTTGAGTGATTCGGTATTTGTAATATTAAGTTGTGTTGAAAGGTGAACTTCAACACCAATACTGCGGGCATACATAAGAACAGCCACATCTGCAGCAATTATTGCAGAAAGATTAGCCTCTTTGGCAGCATCAACAACCTTGCGCATAAGCGTCATATCGTTGTTGTATATTATAGTGTTTACAGTTAGATAACTCTTTATATTGTTTTCTTTGCAAATTGCAACAATTTTGTGAAGATCGTCAATAGTAAAGTTATTTGAAGATTTAGAACGCATATTCAACCCCTCAATACCAAAGTAAATTGAATCTGCCCCACCCTGAATGGCTGCGGTAAGTGATTCATAGGAGCCAGCCGGTGACATTATTTCGTAATTTTGCCTCAATTTCATTGTGTAGCTCTGATTTTAAAGTGCAAAAGTACAAAAAAACACTCAGTTTCCCATAATCGATTATTTAATCCTTATTTTGATAGAATCTAATATCTTCAATTTTTCATTTTAAATGATACCCACCACTTGTCTTCCATAAATATAATTTTATCGGCTGAATTTTTATTGAACAATATTTATATCTATGTATAGGGTTGTAACAGCATCCCCTAAGAATACTAGATTGCGATAAAGAAGGATTATAATATGAATGTATCAGTTTAACCATTATAAGTGGAGACATGGTGGTTTTTAATAAAAAAAGGGCGTACCCTTTTAGAATACACCCTACACTCAAGAGTTATTGTAATAAATTACTCTTTGACAATTTTCTTTATCATGATTTCTACGTCATCAAAAGCTTTACCCATAACTTTTTGCATCACCCCTCCAATCTGTGCTGCAAACAAAGCTGCATTCATTCGTGAAATATAGGTGTTTCCGTCTGACTTCTCATAAACCGACACTCTGCAAGGCATCATATTAGCATAAATTCTCAACGAATCGTCAGAAAGTAGCTGATATGCATAATCAGGTTTGCACATCTCTACAACCTTTACGGGGAGTACCTCTTTGCCGTTCTTTCTCATTGTTTCCTGCAAGTCGAGTATTTGGATTATTTTCCACTCATATTCAGGCACCAATTCAGTTAGTAAATTTATAGTTTCTTCAAAACTATATTTACTCCTGCTTTCGAAAAACATAGTATCCATATAGGTTTAGTTTTTATTATTTTTTAATAATACCTCTTCAATAGCCTCTTTGAAAGCATCTTTAGGAAGTGCACCTTGCGCCATCTGTGGGTCTTCTCCCATAGGCACAAAAAGTATTGACGGGATGCTTCTTATACCAAACTCACCCGCTAATTGTTGTTCAGCTTCGGTGTCTACCTTATAAATATAAATCTGTCCTTCATATTCTGCAGCAAGTTCCTCAAGTATTGGAGCAATCATTTTACATGGTCCACACCAGTCTGCGTAAAAATCTATTATTGCCGGTTTATCTCCCAGGTAAACCCATTTATCGGGTGTTTCTTCAAAATTTGCTACTTTCTCTAAGAATTCTGTTCTTGTTAAATTGATTGTTTTTTTAGTTGTTGTTGTTGTATTCATATTATTTTCAATTTTATTACTGTTTGCTTCTGTTGTGTTTGAATTATTTTTATCTCCTGAATTACTACATGCAACTATGGAGAAACTAAATGCAACTGCCACCAATAAGATACCTTTTACTTTACTTTTCATTATAATTTATTTTTATCAATACTATCATTAATCTCAGTAATCTCACTCACTTTTTCTATTTTTCTGTCTTTTACAACATCAGAAAACAATTCGAAAAGCAGGTATCCAAGCACTGCACCATAGATCATCATATTATACGGGTTTGATGTTATCGGGCATGTTCCGCTCATACAGCCAACATAGTAATAATATAAGTATCCACCTAGTGTGCCCACAGCAACACCCATTATTTTAATCCAATGTTTTGATAGAAAATTTTTCATTAATCAACTCAATTTTATTTGTTTCTTATTTTTAACCATATCACAATTCATTATGCATCTTAGAACATTTGTAATACGTTTATCTTTCAATGAATAATAGTTATTTCGTCCATCCCTTCTACAATTAAGTATACCTTTGGCTCTCATATCTGTAAGATGATGTGAAAGAAGAGATTGCTCGCATTCAGCTCCTTCTCGCAATTCACTGACAGTCATCTCATCACCTCCCGAAAGTTGCATAATTACACACAATCGTGTTTCGTTAGCCAATGCTTTCAAAATGTATGCAGACTCTTCAAACTGCGAGCGATACATTTTGAGATCTTCAGGTCTTATAATTGCAAATTTATCTATTGTATCTAATTCCATTTTTTTCTTTAAAAATCATTGTTTCAATATATGAACATCTATTCATGCATTTTTGTTCACAAAAAAATTATTTTTATCCATTTGTTTTGCTAAGCTCTTATAAACTTTTTTCGTCCGCCACTTTTACTAAACTCTTATAAGTCTCTGATAAAGTTATTTTTCCAAAGCAGGAGATAAGAAGCATATGCGACCTACGACAGATTATTTTCCTACCTAATCTTTACGTAGTAAGTAAGTTTGGCTTCAAAGATACGATGTGCTGAGCGTCCAAAATATGCATTTTGACTTCGACGACTTTCGAAAACATTGCCCAAACCAAAATAATAGCGTCCTTCTAGGTCAAAATTTCCAATGCCTGTCTGTACTTCCATACCTACACCACCCACAATGCCGTAGTCGAATCTTGATAACTGTTCGTATGAGCCATATTGGACACCAATAGGTGCACCTGGGTCGAGCGCTCTACGCTCTTCTATATCTGCAGAAAGTGCAGCACTCATTTCTTGCAGGTCATTTAATAAAAAACTGATTTGTGGACCAGCATTAATTATAAAACGTGTTTTATTTCCAAAGTATATGTGGGTCATAAATGGGACTTCGATATAATTCAGTGTTCTACTGTATGAAAAATCGGGTTCATCATTAAACTCCTCTTCCCAACCTCGACGTGAAAAATTAGCCTCAACTATTAACCCAAGATGTTTTTGAGTAATATACTTTGCGGAGATACCTCCAAAAAAGTCGATTTTTTGAGTTTGAGGAATACTTGGCACAAAATCTACAGTTGACGCATAGGCTCCTGCTCCTATTCCGATATGGAGTTCGTTATCGAATGTTTTTATTTGGCCATATAAACTACTGTAGCCTAACAATGATATCAAAAGAAATAAAATAAATTGTTTCATCTACTTATATCAAGTTTTGTTATACTTCCATTGGTATCATAGTAAATGAAGTAAAGACCTGTATTGAAGAATCCACCCCAATTATTAAGTCTCTCAAAATTAAAAGGAAACTGAAGAGAATTGACTTTTATTCTATCCACATTCTGTTCAAAGTTAACTCCAAATTGCTGTATAGCAGTTAAGAAAAACAGACCTGTATCGTATCCCCACATTCCATAGCCTGGGTTGGTATCTAAAAGACTCCGATCATACCATTTATGGAAGTTTTCTTTAAAAGATCTCACCTCAGTGCTATTTTCATTAACAAAAAAGGGTGTATAGATATATGTTCCGAAATGATGATAATCATTTATTAAACTACTGTATGTTTGCCATTCGGGATAGCCAAAAAGACGAAATTGATATTCTGAATTTGCTTCCTGCACCTCTCTTAATTCAGCAATTATCCTGGAAATAGTGCTCATATCACCACTTGTTGGTATTACTATATTCTCTCCTGTTGTTTTCAATATTGAAAGGAGTGAACTATCTAGGGTGCTTGTAATATTGACTGTCTCATAGCTTATATTGTTGCCTCTTAAATTATTCTGAAGTTGCGAAATAAAATCCACCTTATCATTTTGTCCACCATTTACAAAAATCACATTAGCATTTCGGAAGTTATCAGTAAAAGCTGCAGTAGCTTTATCAATTTGTGATTTTGGAAGAGGATTTACTTGAAATATATTTCCATTGTTTAGTATTTCTCCATTGCTCTGTGAGAAAGGAACTACATATTTAATATTGCGTTCTTTAGAGAAGTCAGACAATGTTCTAATCTGAACGTCGTTTACCCCACCAATAATTAGATTAAGTGATTGCATTTCCAAAGTCTGTAGCAAACTCTGAAGTTTTTTGATATCATTTCCTTTTCCTATTTCGAAGACATAAAGCTCTAAATCAGCTCCTCTTCTTTTCATCTCTTCTACAGCAAGTAAAAATCCTTCGTAATATTCTTGCAACCTTAGGTGTCCTCCTCCAGTTTCATCTAACAAGGGCAACAATAGACCTACTTTATTAACACCAACCCGCTCTAGACTTGGTCTTTGGCTAAGTAGATTATTTATATCGTTTTCAATACGTTCTGTAGTTACCTCTAAAGAGCTTCGTTTTACTGGAATTATTAATTCCATATTTGGCTTCAATCCTGCAACAAGTATAGGATTCTCGCGCTCAATTGCATCTACCTCTACATTATACCTACGAGAAATACTATATAGCGTTTCTCCTCTTACTACCTTGTGAGTAATTTGTGAAGTTTGGGTTTCATAAGGAGTAATTACTTCATAAGATTCAAAAAATGGCACTCGTATTGTTTTACCAATTTGAAATGTTTCAACTGAAAGCCCTGGATTTGCTATTATAATATCCTCAGGTTTAAGAGAATATGTTTTTGAGACAGAATAAAGAGTCTCTTTTGGAAGAATAGTATGGTAACGATAATTTTCTTCTTTTACTTCACTTATAACCCTCCTTTGAGGTATAACAAGTACTTCTCCTACACCTACCCCCTCCCTTACTGATGGATTCAATCGATAAATTTCATCAACTGAAGTATTATACATTTTAGATATACTATAAACAGTTTCTCCACTTACTACCGTATGATTGAAGTTGATATTTTGGTCGATAGGTCTTTTTTGATTTAATCCTGCAGACGACGAACTTGTTGGATTTTGAGGAGTAGAATTATTGGAAGTTTCAGCAACTACAACACTACCAGCTATCGGTATAAGTAACTCCTGACCACTTTGTAAACCTTGGTTAGAACCAGGGTTGCTTCTTAATATTTCTGCAATAGAAACTGAGAATGTGCGTGAAACAGCATATAGTCCTTCTCCAGGTTGCACTACATATTTGTAGTACGATTTACCTTCTACCGTTACTGTTTCGTACTGCTGAGTTTGTGCTTCTATGCTACTAAATAAAATAGAAAACAAAAACAAAAAGGAGAATATCTTAATCATTAATTGAGAGTTACCCATGTTTAACTATATTTATATGCTCTAAACTATACAAATTTTAACGTACAAAATTAGCAATATTATTTACAATTATGTTGTTCGAATTTGTATCTTACTTACTGTTTTACAGTATTTAGAACAATTTAAACACAATTATAGTTCTTTGGTGAGGCAATCTAATCCTTTTAAGTGACTGATAAACTTTATATTAAAATGGTAAAGGCTCTTTGTTGTTTGATATAAACTCCGAAGAGGCGGAAGGTGAATCTCCATTGAAATCAGAAGGTTTTGCATTTTTATTCATTTTAGATGGTAGTTCAACATAATTGCGACCTACTGCAAAATCATCCAGATTTTGGAATCTAGCATATTCATTATCAAACTTCATATGTGCTATACCTGTGGGACCATTACGATGTTTTGCTACAATAATCTCTGCAATACCAACCAGGGAGTTCCCATTCTCATCTTCAGTAATTCTATAATACTCTGGTCGGTGAATAAAGCATACTATGTCAGCATCTTGCTCAATAGCACCCGATTCACGAAGATCTGATAGCTGAGGACGTTTACCCTCGTTACCAACACGGCTCTCTACTCCACGGTTCAACTGCGATAATGCGATGATTGGTATATTTAACTCCTTTGCCAACCCTTTGAGAGAACGAGAAATCATACTTACTTCTTGTTCACGACTTCCGAAATTCATACCACTTGCATTCATTAATTGAAGGTAGTCGATAATTAGAGCTTTAACATTATGCTCTCTAACCAAACGTCTTGCTTTAGTTCTGAGTTCAAATACCGACAAACTAGGTGTGTCGTCTATATATATTGGTGAATTATACAGCAACTTATGATTTTTATCGAGCCTTTCCCATTCATCATCAGACAAACGACCACTCTTTATGCTCTCTCCCTTTATCTGACAAACATTTACAATTAATCGGTTTACCAACTGCACATTAGACATCTCAAGTGAAAAAATTGCAATAGGTTGTTCAAAGTCAAGCGCAATATTCTTTGCCATAGACAAAACCAAAGCTGTTTTACCCATGGCTGGCCTTGCAGCAATAATAATTAAATCCGACTTTTGCCATCCAGAGGTTAGAGTGTCTAATTCTTTGAAACCCGTGGGCAGACCACTCATTCCATCTTTCCTGTTTGCAGCAATTTGAATATTTTCTAATGCTTCTTTAATAACAGGATTTATCTGGATCACATCTTTTTTTACATTACGCTGTGAAATCTCAAACAATTTTCCCTCTGTCTCTTGCATTAAATCATCAACATCGATTGTTTCATCGAAGGCGTTTTGAGATATTTGAGAAGAGAATGATATTAATTCACGTGCTAGATATTTTTGTGCAATAATTCGTGAATGGTATTCAATATGAGCCGCTGATGCCACCTTTTCTGAGAGCTCTGCAATGTACAAAGCTCCACCTGCAGATTCCAACTCACCTCTACGTTTTAATTCTTCAACAACTGTGAGCACATCTACTGGCTTTTGCTGCATAGACAATCCTTGAATAGCTCCGTAAACAAGTTGATGTGTGGGATCGTAAAAACTTTCGGGTTTCAGTATCTCACCAACAATAGAATAAGCATCTTTTTCTAGCAATAAAGCTCCTAAAACAGCCTCTTCTAGTTCTCTTGCCTGAGGAGGTAATTTACCAATATCTGGACCGGTAACAGTTTTCTCAACAACTTTAACTGAAGATTTTCTTTTCTGTTTTTCCATTTATATATGTTTTGTTTTATTGTCTGTAAAGTTATACAGTAATTTATTGTTAGGTCAATTTTATGCAGGATAGTTACTCAAAAGTTATTAACAAAGGTGTTCATAACTTTTATATTCCCAAACACAATTATGTTATAGCTCAGTATAACAGAAGAATACGAATATTAGAAACTCATTGCAACGAACCAGTCAGATAAAATGAACATTATTATCAAATAATTTGTTTTAAATACGAATGATTCTTATTTGATATTTATTATATACATAAACTAATTAATGCAAACAGAAATTATACTAGATAAATTAAAAAAAGAAGGCCTTAAGATTACACCACAAAGAGTTGTAATATTAAAAGCATTGCATTCACTAAAAAACCACCCTACCGCAAAACAGATAGTTGATACGGTGCATGAAAACAATCCCAACATATCTGTTGGAACAATATATAAAACACTCGACACATTAGTAGAAAAAGGTGTTATTGCAAAGTTTGGCAATACTAATGATGTAACCAGATATGACAGTATCGTGGAAAATCATCACCACATATATACAGGAGACAATAATAAAATTGAGGATTATGTAAATGATGAGCTTGACCACTTATTAATGGACTTTTTCAAAAAAAATTCAATACCTAATCTTAAAATTGAATCAATCAAAGTAAGTATTAACGGTAAATATTTAAAATAGTGAACCTTAAAAATTTTTAAACAAACACTTAATTTAATTTTATGAACGCAGAAGAGATTAAAAAACAGAAAGACAAAAAGAACCAAAAGAAAATGACAACTGTTGCCGGAGCGCCAGTAGGCAATAATCAAGATTCTATGACAGCCGGACCTCGTGGACCTATGATGCTCCAGGATGTTTGGTTTTTAGAAAAACTTGCTCACTTCGACCGTGAAGTGATTCCCGAAAGACGAATGCATGCAAAAGGTTCGGGCGCATTCGGCACTTTTAGAGTAACGCACGATATTACTCAGTATAGCAAAGCAAAAATATTCTCAGAAATCGGCAAAGAGACTGAGATGTTTGTACGCTTTTCAACAGTTGCCGGAGAAAGAGGTGCTGCTGACGCTGAGCGTGATATTCGTGGCTTTGCAATGAAATTTTATACTGAAGAGGGAAACTGGGACCTTGTTGGAAATAACACACCTGTCTTCTTTTTTCGCGATCCCCTGAAATTCCCCGATTTAAATCATGCTGTTAAACGCGACCCTCATACTAATTTGAGAAGCCCCAACAACAACTGGGATTTTTGGT